>NZ_JAVKEA010000062.1:0-5249 GCF_040221695.1 Coleofasciculus sp. E2-BRE-01
GTTGAGAAAAATGATTATTCAGAGGCTTGAAGGCGCAACACACTGTTCTGTGCAACTGGGGGTGAATAAATGGGCTTAAATCCTTGTCTGGTAAGGTTTCTGCTATTCGCAATCGCGCCTTTCGTGAGAAATGCGGGTTAACCCTGTCCTCATCTACATAGGTAACGGTTATTTTATGCCTTAAGATACAGTCTCATCTAAATCTTAAGAGTCATGACAATAACGGGTTGTTTTTCTTAGAGTTAGGTATAGTCAGTTTTACTGAATAGCTATCCCCATCGTCTCTAAACTTAGTTGTATCGAACCGAATCAAATAGATAGCCAGGATTAGGATGGATTTTGGGGTTTAACGTGAGATTGTAGGCATAACTTAAGCAGCAAACCTGTAGTGACTCCCTCGGCTTAGGCAAAAAAGCAGGGGCGATTGCTGCGGGTGAGTAACTTGAAACCCTACTGCACTAACAGCAGTGATTCAACTCTCTAGTGGTTGAATTCATTTCACCACTAATGGCTGTTAAAGCCATCGATATTTTCGACCTATCCCAACGGGTAAAACGTAATCTAACTCACACGGATACAACTATGACGGCTACCTATAACTTCAACCTAGTTCTCCTTTCTATTGCTATTGCCATCATTGCCTCCTACACCGCACTTGATCGGGTGGGGCGTGTCACCGTGGCAAAAGGACGGACTCGCCAGTTGTGGTTAGCTGGGGGTGCGGTGGCGATGGGGATTGGCATTTGGTCAATGCATTTTATCGGTATGTTGGCGTATAACTTGCCAATTCCGATATCATACAACCTTTCTCGTGTCTGGGTGTCGCTGCTGGTGGGAATTCTGGGTTCCGGAGTGGCGTTGTGGCTGGGTTCTCGTCCTCATATAAGGTGGCTGCAACTGCTATTAGGTAGTGTGTTTATGGGATTAGGGATTGCCGCGATGCACTATACGGGGATGATGGCAATGAAATTAGAAGCAGTTGCCGATTATAACCTGACACTGGTGGCGGTTTCAATAGCGGTTGCGATCGCAGCCTCTTTTATTGCCTTATGGTTAGCGTTTCAACTACGGCATATCCAGGCTGATGCGAGAATCTTACCTAAGCTGGCGAGTGCGATTGTTATGGGTTTAGCGATTTCGGGGATGCATTATATCGGGATGGCGGCGGTTCGCTTCCAAGGGACAGATGCCGTTGTTCTGCCTTCATCCTCAATGATTGATAACCTGTGGCTGGCTCGATTTATCGCTGTGGCGACGTTGTTTATCTTAGCATTACCCCTAATTGTCTCCTTATTTGATCAACGCCTGAATGTGGAGAAGGCAAAAGCTGAAACCTTGCGCCAAAGTGAAGAACGGTTTCGGGCGTTGGTGCAAAATGCCTCAGATTTCATCACTGTGGTGACAGGCGAGGGGATGATTCGCTATACCAGTCCTTCCTTACCGCGTGTGTTGGGGTATGACACGGAGGATTGGCAAGGTAAAACTATCGGGGAATTTATCTTAAATGACGATAATCCCATCGCTGATAGTCTGTTAACCCAAGCCCTGGATTCCCCTAACGCTAATGTAACCGTTGAATTACGATTACCTAACGCCTCAGGTGAGGTGCGCGAGTTTGAAGTCATCGCCAATAACCTGCTGCGTTTGCCGAGTGTGGCGGGGATTGTCCTCACCTATCACGATATTACCGACTGTAAGCAGACGCTTCAGGCACTGCAAGAGTCGGAACAGGAAGCTCATTCCTTTGCCCAACGGGAAGCTTTACTCAATTATCTAGGGCGAGAGATTCGCAATTCTTTGGATGTGAATACAATTCTGGATACGGCTGTTTTCTCGGTTCGCAGCTTGTTAAATCTTGATCGCTGTCAATTCCTCTGGCGTACCCAAGACGGTGGAAAACCCAGTATTGCCATTACTCACGAGGCGCGAAAATCGGGTTTACCCAGTCGCGTCGGGTACTACTCGAATCCAGAAGTCATCTCTTTGATCCAATCCATCCAGGATTTAGAGATGATTCAGATTAATGATGTCACCAAAGACCCAGACTTGAATACCGCTCAACGTCAACTCCTAACTCGGTCTCAGGTTACAGCGCAACTGATTCTCCCCCTGAAAACGAATTCCGGTCAAATTGGTGCTTTAGTTTGTACTGATTACCGAGAACCCCATACCTGGAGTCAGAGTGAAGTCGAACTCCTGACGGCGGTTGTCGATCAACTCGCGATCGCGATCGACCAAGCCCAACTTTATGCTTCTGCCCATAGCACCGCAACCACGGCGACGGCGCAAGCGAAGGAATTGCAGCAAACCTTGCAGAAGTTACAACAAACTCAGGCGCAATTGATTCAAAGTGAAAAGATGTCCAGCTTGGGTCAAATGATTGCCGGGATTACCCATGAACTGAATAATCCGGTGTCGTTTATCTATGGGAATATCAAACCCGCTCATCAATATGCTCAAGACTTGCTGCGGCTATTAAAGCTTTATCAGCAGTATTATCCAGAACCCCCGGCGGCTATTCAGGAACAAGCTGAAGCAATGAATCTGGAGTTTGTGATCCAAGATTTTCCCAAACTCTTAGGGTCTTTAAAAATGGGGGCGGTGCGTATCCGGGATTTAGTCAAATCTCTGCGGAATTTTTGCCGCTTGGATGAGGCGGATGTGAAGCCAATGGATATCCATCAAGGAATTGAGAATACGTTGCTGATTTTGGGTAACCGACTCAAAGCCAAGGAGAATCATACTCCTATTGAGATTATCAAACAGTATGGTCAACTCCCCCAAGTTGAGTGTTATGGCGGGCAATTAAATCAGGTGTTTATGAATCTCCTGGATAATGCGATTGATGCTCTGGATGATCAATCCCCGCTGTTACAAATCACGATTAGCACTGAGGTTCTGGAAGAGACGGATCAGGTGCGGATTCGGATTCAAGATACGGGTCAGGGTATCTCTGAGGACGTTAAAACTCATTTGTTTGACCCGTTTTTCACGACTAAACCCGTGGGTCAGGGTACGGGGTTAGGATTGTCGATTAGTTATCAAATTGTCGTGGAAACACATCAGGGTAGATTACAGTGTTTCTCCCAACTTGGCGAAGGAACAGAGTTTTGTATCGATATTCCCATTTCTCAAACTCAAAGAAACGTAGCGGCTACGGTATCCAAAAAACGGGTACGTGAAACCTGTAAAGTTTAATTGTCATTGGTCATTGGTCATTGGTCATTTGTCATTTCGACATTATTTCAATAAAAATCAGAGGTTGCATCTATGAAGATATTACTTTTAGCCACAGCATACAATAGTTTAACCCAGCGCACTCATTTAGAGTTGGCGTATCGGGGTGATCAGGTTTCCATTGAATTAGGCTTAAATGATCAGGTGATGATAGAAGCCGTGGAACTCTATCAACCAGATTTAATCATTGCGCCAATGCTCAAACAGGTGATTCCGGAGGCAATTTGGCGGCATCATATCTGTATTATTCTCCATCCCGGTATAAAAGGCGATCGCGGACCTTCGGCGTTGGATTGGGCGATCGCGAATAATGTTGAGTCTTGGGGTGTCACGGCGTTACAGGCAAATGAAGAAATGGATGCGGGGGATATCTGGGCGTCGGTTAATTTTCCCATGCAGCCGATGAGTAAAAGTTGTTTGTATCGCAGCCAACTGACTCAAGCGGCAATTCAGGCGATTTTACAAACAGTGGAACGGTTTGAGTCCGGAACGTTTACTCCCGAACCTTTAGATTATACAAAACCGGATGTGAAGGGGTGTTTACGCCCTTATATGAAACAGCGATTTCGAGCCATTGATTGGTGTAGTGACTCCACATCCACTATTGTCCAAAAAATCCGATCTGCCGATAGTCAACCGGGGTTATTGGATTGGATTCATGGCAAAAAATATTATCTCTATGGCGCTCATTCTGAAGATACCTTAACCGGAACACCAGGAGACATTATTGCCCAACGCCACGGGGCGATTTGTCGCGCTACTGTTGATGGGGCGGTTTGGATTTCTCATCTGAAACCGAAAACCCCAAATCGCTTATCCTTAAAATTACCAGCCGCGTTGGTATTGGCAGATAAGTTAGCAACTGTACCGGAATCCGACATCCCGTTAACGGTTTCTCCCCATCGTCAAACCTATAAAGACATCTGGTATGAGGAAAAAAATCAGGTAGGCTACCTGCATTTTTACTTCTATAACGGGGCGATGAGTACGGATCACTGCCAACGATTACGCGACGCCTTTATTTATGCCCGTAGCCGGAAGACTAAAGTGATTGTCTTGATGGGAGGACAGGATTTCTGGTCAAATGGAATTCATCTAAATATGATTGAAGCGGCGGAGAATCCGGCGGATGAGTCGTGGCGCAATATTAACGCCATGGATGATTTAATTCATACCATTCTAACCACGGATAGTCATCTAGTTATTGCAGGGTTACAAGGAAATGCGGCGGCTGGGGGTGTGATGTTAGCCTTAGCAGCGGATAAGGTTTATGCCCGTCGGGGGATTGTTTTAAATCCGCATTATAAGCGTATGGGATTATATGGATCAGAATATTGGACGTATTCTTTACCCAAGCGAGTGGGTTCTCAAAAAGCCTGGGAATTGACGGATATTTGTATGCCCATGGGGACTAAAGTTGCCCAGAAAATCAGACTGATTGATCAGGCGTTTGCGGATCAACCTGACAGTTTTCGCCAGCAGATTCAATTCGTCGCTGAAGAATTTGCTCACCATCCCGCTTATGGGCAACAATTAGCGCTGAAGCATGAACAACGGCAACGGGATGAACGGTTTAAACCCTTAGAGGCTTATCGAAATGAGGAGTTAGCTCAAATGAGACGCAATTTCTATGATTTTGACCAATCTTATCATCAACAGCGGTATAATTTTGTCTATAAAGTTACGGCGTCCCAGACACCGCGTCATTTAGCAATTCATCGTCAGAGGGCGGATGCTCCAAAAACCTGTTCGCTAATTTTTGCACAATGAAATTAGTTAGGGTCTGCTGAATCAGTATTGTGGTGAGGGGAGGGAATAGGCAATAGGCAATAGGCAATGGGCAATTTAAATGAGTTTTAGCTTAGAAATTGGGGACTTGCGGAAAAATAGAATACCAGTCATTGTAGAGGAGAGGAGGCTTCCCAAAGCAATGCTGTTGAACACTATCACGCTCAAAGAGAATCAGGATGATACTAGCTCAAACCGTACTAGCTACATTCTGGCGATGCCAT
>NZ_JAVKEA010000063.1:0-48951 GCF_040221695.1 Coleofasciculus sp. E2-BRE-01
TGGTTTATTTCCACGAACAGTTTTTACTCCGAATACTTCTTGAGCTATACAATTCTTCTCTTCCTTGTCTACTTTCCTTCCTTGTCTCCCTTGTCTTATCCCCACCCTAAAGTAAAAAACCTACACCTGTCAGGCTCCCCCAGCTCCCCCAGCTCCCCCAGCTCCCCCATCTCCCCCATCTCCCCTATCCACTCGATTTGACCGCAACTTGGCATAAATCGTTCAGGGAGCGGATCGCTAACCCGTATTATTAGAAGAGGGGTTAGATTATACAGTCTTGGCATGACGATTATTTGGGAACTCGATTTCTATTCACGTCCAATCTTGGACGACAATCAGAAGAAGCTCTGGGAAGTCTTAATTTGTGATAGTCCTTTAAACATCCACCAATCCACAGACGACTTATTTCAGTACGCGCAGTTTTGCTCCAACCAGGAGGTCAACTCCTTATGGTTGCGGCAATCCCTAGAAGAGGCGATCGCGAAAGCTGGACAAGCACCGACAAAAATTCGCTTTTTCCGGCGTCAGATGAACAACATGATTACTAAAGCCTGCCAAGAGTTAGGCATTCCCGCGATCGCCAGTCGTCGCACATACACGCTGGATCACTGGCTCAACCAGCGGATCAAGGACGTTTATCCCCAGCAACCCGGATATCAGTCCTCAGCCGCCGCCTCTGCCTTTGTGCGCTACCAACCTCAAGTTCCTCAACCCTTACCCGACGCCATCCAGGGACAAAAATGGGCATTGGTTAGCTTGGAAGCCGAAGCATTTGCTGATATGGAGGAGTGGGACATTGACTTTGGTGAAGCTTTTCCCCTGTCCATGATGGATCTGGCTCCCGATACGCGCATTCCGGGCATGATTATTTTCTCCGATCGCGCCAAAGCTCTAGCCGCGTGGATGTCGGGTTTAGAACTAGCGTTTGTTAAATTTCAAGGAGGTGTCACTCCTCGGTTATTACTGGAAACGGGTGCTAGTGATAGCTGGATTTTAGCCAACCTCACCGATGCCCAAACCCTAGCGGAAGCTCAAGGCTTTGAATCTGCCAAAGAAAAGGCCCAGTCCATACATTTTCTCGCCGTGCAGTCAACACCAACCTCAGAAACCTTTGCTGGATTTTGGTTATTGCAAGAATTAACGTAGCCCTGAATGGGTTAGGGGTTTATCACCATGAGCCGGAACTATAAACAGAATCATTAAGCCTAAGTATTATGGAGTCTCCGAATTTGTCACCCGCTTTGTCCTCCGAACAACTCCTAGATCTGGCACTCAAAGCTGGAGCCAAGGATGCTGAGGTGTATCAGTCGCAATCGCTGTCTCGACCTGTACTCTTTGAAGCGAATCGCCTCAAGCGGCTAGAAAGTAGTCAATCAGAAGGGGTGGCGCTACGCTTATGGAAAAACGGTCGTCCCGGATTGGCGGTTGCTTATGGTGCAGTGAATCCCCAAGACTTAGTGGATCGCGCCATTGCCCTTAGCACTCTGAATGAATCGGAATCGGTGGAACTCACACCGGGACGTACCGAAGGTTATCCCGACTTGGGCAAATCCGTGGCGGTAGAAGAATTGGTCGTCATGGGCAAAGAAGCGATCGCTAAAATTCGGGACGCAAATCCAGAGGTTCTGTGTACCGCCGAATTGGAATGTGAAGCCGAAACCATCCGCTTGATCAACTCTCAAGGCTTAGATTGTCACTACACCGACACCACACTCAACTGTTTTGTCTCCGTCGAATGGGTGCGCGGCGATGACTTTTTATGCGTCTCGGATGGTCAAACCCAACGGGAACAGCTTAACGCCGATAAAATCGTACAAGCGATTCAGCAACGCCTCAACTGGGCGCAAAATAACGTTTATCCCCCTATCGGTCAAGTCCCGATTTTGCTCACCGCCAAAGCCGCCGATTTACTCTGGGATACCGTCCAAACCGCATTAAATGGAAAACAGGTGTGGGAAAGGGCTTCCCCTTGGAGCGATCGCTTGGGTCAAGTGGTCAGTTCCCTCAACCTTACCCTATCTCAACAACCGAATACGGGTCCCTATAGCTGTCCTTTTGACGACGAAGGGACTCCGACTCGACCCCTATTATTAATTCGCGAAGGACAGTTGCAACAATTTTATGGCGATCGCACCATTGGGCGATTACTGGGAACAGGCAGTACAGGGAATGGATTTCGTCCCAGCTTAGGCAGTTATCCCACCCCAGGTTTAGTCAATATCATGGTGCAACCCGGTAAAGGCTCATTGAGAGACTTACTGATGCAACTCGATGATGGATTGGTGATCGACCAAATCCTCGGTGGTGGGGCTGGCATATCTGGAGACTTTTCTGTCAATGTAGATTTAGGGTATCGCGTCTGCAACGGTACGATCATCGGTCGGGTAAAAGACACTATGGTTGCGGGAAATGTCTACACTGCCCTCAAGCAGATTGTTGCCCTAGGTGAAGATGCAGAATGGAATGGTCCATGTTATACCCCATCCTTAGTCTTAGAAGGACTCTCAGTGACCGCTTCTGAGCAAACCTCTATTTTGATTTAGCTCGTTAGGAGAGAGGGGAAGCTGGGGAAGCTGGGGAAGCTGGGGAAGCTGGGGGAGCTGGCGAAGCTGGGGGAGAGTAGGGGCAAGTTTCAACTTTAGGGACTAATATTGATTGTTATCCCTAGATTGGCTGCAAAACCTGTCCTGTTTGTAGGGGCGGGTTTTACCGTTGGCGTTTGGTTTTCACCCTGATGTCACTAAACCCGCCCCAATGGAGTGCAAGAATTCTTCAACGAATGACAAATGACAAATGACCAATGACCAATGACCAATGACCAATGACAAATGACAAATGACAAATGACCAATGACAAATGACCAATGACCAATGACCAATGATCAATCCCATACGTCAATGGTTACTGCCCAAGCGACGTTTGGCGATCGCAGAAGCTTGTTTAATTGGGGTGGTTTCTGCGCTATCCGCCGTGTTACTCCAACACAGTATTGGTTGGCTCGGTTCATGGCGGGTTCAAACTTCTGAACAATATCCACCATTTTTAGTTTTACCCGCGTTCGGATTGGTATTGGGAGCGCTGTCTGGATTCTTGGTCGAGTATTTGGCTCCTGAGGCTTCTGGGAGTGGTATTCCTCAGATTAAAGCCGCACTTGCTCAATATCCCATCGCTCTTGATTTGCGGGTGGCGGTGGTTAAACTCCTCAGCAGTATTTTCGCGATCGCGGGAGGACTTACTCTGGGACGCCAAGGACCCACGGTGCATATTGGTGCAGCGTTGGCGGCTCAATTTAGCCGTTGGTTTCCCACATCCCCCAGCCATCGACGACAGATCATTTCAGCAGGGGCGGCGGCGGGTTTAGCGGCGGGATTTAATACGCCAATTGCGGGTATTTTGTTTGTGGTTGAGGAGTTACTCCATGATTTTTCTGGGTTAACTCTAGGAACGGCAATTCTCGCCTCGTTTATCGGTGCGGTGATTTCTCGGATTTTAGGGGGGCGTAGTCTCGACCTGAACCTGGAATGGGGTGAAACAACTACCAGTTTTTCCGCTCCGGAGATTCCCTTTTATTTACTCCTGGGTGTTTTAGCTGGATTACTGGCAACCTTATTTAATCGAGGAATTCTGTTTTCCCTGACCCTACAGCGCCGCTTTCATGTCTCCTTGGCGGTGAAAATGGGGCTAGCGGGATTAATCTGTGGGTGTTTAGTTTCTCTATTACCCCCAGCGTTCCGCAATAATAGCGGCTTACGGGAGTTATTAATTACTGGGGACGCCAGTTGGCAGTTCACTAGCCTTGCTCTAGTGACCTACTTTTTTCTCGCAATCTTATCTTATGGTTCAGGCGCTCCTGGGGGGTTATTTCACCCGTCATTGGTTTTGGGTTCTGCCCTCGGTTATCTGATCGGCGTCGCCAAGTTGTCGTTTTTAGGGGTTGGGGAACCGACGACTTACGCCTTAGCCGGAATGGGCGCGTTTTTTAGTGCCGTATCTAAGGTTCCTATAACCGCGATCGTAATCATCTTCGAGATTACGGCGGATTTTAATCTAGTTTTACCGTTGATGATCACCTGTGTGGTGTCTTATCTGATCGCTGATCAACTCTCCAAAGGCTCACTTTATCAGCGTCTGTTGGAATGGAGAGGGTATACCTCCCCCACTCAAAAAGTAGACAAGGGTTCATTGGTTGGGTTAACAGCAGAGGATTTGATGCAACGACAGGTGGAAACCTTATCGCTGCACATGACTCTGGAGGACGCCTTGCAGATGGTATCTCGTTCGACGCATCAAGGGTTTCCTGTGGTAGATGAAGGGACGCTAGTGGGGATTATTAGTCAATCAGATCTTACACAGGCGACAAAAATGCAAGGCAATCCGCCCCGTTGTCCGTTTCCCGGCACCACACCCCTAGCAGAGATTATGACATCGCACCCGATAACGGTGAAGCCGACAGCGAGTTTAGTCGATGTGCTTTATCTGCTCAACCGTTACCACCTCAGTCGCCTCCCAGTCACTGAAGGGCGTAAGTTATTAGGAATTATTACCCGCAGCGATATTATTCGGGCGGAATTGGATCAACTTGATAGTAAGACAACTCAGACTAGATCACAATCAGAACCCTCTTATGTAGTTTATCAAACCCGATCGCCAGAAACGGGACGAGGACGGTTATTAGTTCCCATCGCTAATCCCCAAACCGCCCCGATATTAGTCAAACTTGCCGCCGCCATCGCCCGCGATCGCGACTATGAATTGGAATGTCTACAAGTGATTCTCGTCTCCCGCAGCACGTCTCCTGCTGAAACGCCAGTAAAAACAACAAAAATTCGTCGGTTATTACGTCAGGCGGAAAAGTGGGGACGAGATTGGCATGTACCCGTTCACACTCAAATACGGGTGAGTCAGGATATTACTCAAGCGATTCTAGACACCATTAAAGAACGACATATTAATTTGATGATGATGGGGTGGAAAGGCTCAACATCAACCCCTGGACGCATTTTTGGCGGGGTAGTGGATGGGGTAATTCGACAAGCGCCCTGTGATGTGATGGTGGTTAAATTGGGTGAAATGATGCATCCGCCTTATATCCCTCCCTTCTTTCAGCGTTGGTTGATTCCCATCGCAGGGGGTCCCAATTCGCAACGCGCTTTGGAATTTTTGCCAGCGTTAATTCCCTTAAGTAGTAAACCACCTGATATTCGATTATGCCAAGTCTTTGATCCAGAAGATACGATTACGGATACAACCGCCATAGAAGAAGCTAGCGACTTTTTAAAGAAACAAATCGAGGGTCGGATTCGCCGGATTCCCATTCGCGCCAGTGAGGTTTCTGATGCGGTGGTTTATATCGCCAATAACCAATTATGTGATGTCGTGGTTTTAGGCGCAAGTCGGGAAGGGCTATTACAGCTAATGATTCAGGAGAATATACCGGAAGCGATCGCGCGGCGGGTTAAGAGTACCGTTATTTTAGTTCGCAGCGTGACATAATCTGTCCACCTACTTAAAAGATTAGATTCCATCGACGGGTATTATAGAACGGGAAACAAAGAATAAATTTCACTCACTCGTTATGGTTCAAATCATTCAAGCCCAAGATATGAATTTACGCTATCTCATAGAAAACCATAGACTCCAACTGGTTGAAAACAACCAAATTTTTCCAGAGTGGCAGGAAGATTTATCCGATCTATCTGATTCCGACAAACAACAATTAGACAAAGTAAAAGCGGGTTATCTCAATCTGCTTAACTATCCACCATTACTAGAGGATGTGGTGAGAATGGCTGTCTTAGACCCTATTCTCTTCATTGGTGATTTTTATCTGGCTCCCTTTTACGTTAAATCCGAACAATCCATTGATATTATCGAGGAAGATGATGGTGTAATTATCAGGGGAAGAATTGATACATTAGTCTTAAAAAACCAGCTTTGGGTCATGGTTATCGAGTCGAAACGAGCCTCCTATTCCATTGAAGCCGGACTTGCCCAAATGTTGGCGTATATGCTAGGAAATCCCAATCCAGAAAAACCTAGCTATGGCATGATTACCAGTGGAGGAACGTTCATATTTGTCAAATGTGTTCAGGAAGACTATCCCCAATACGCGACATCAAACTTATTAGCGACTCGCAACCCTGGAGATTTGTACAGCGTTCTCAAAATTTTGAAGCGCTTAAGTCAAATTGTAATTAGTAGTTAACTTTTTTTAGTTGCCGAGTTCCCTCTCAAATGACAAATCATCCCAAAGTTAACCAATCAAAAACCTGATCAACGGTTAGTTCTAATTCAATTTCCCTGAGGATAGGTAACCTAGACGTTCCGGAAAGTAGTTCCACACGCTGGGTAGAATCGATAACCAGGATACTTTCTACTTCTGGATCAATTAACCATCCGAATTCAGTACCGTGGCGGGAACAGTGGAGGAGATTGCTGAGGACTTTGGTTTGTCTTTGATCTGGAGAAAGAATTTCTATTGCCCAATCGGGATGGATTTCAAAGCGATTGGCAATTTTGCCAGATGGTTCAATCGGTATTCTTGCCCAACGAAACACGGCGATATCAGGAATGATAGAATCACCGCCAAAGGTGCAGCGGAGTTCCGGGAATGCCTTGGCAATTTTGTTGGGTTTAGCGACTCGATCAATAGCTTTGCATAATTCAATCTGAATCAGACTATGTTGACCCTGCGGTGTATGTTTTTGAATAATGTCTCCATTGATAAATTCTGATGGTGGTTGAGTTTCTGGGAGGTTCAGAAACTCCTCTAAGGTTAGAGCTTGAGTGGCTGTTGTCTGATGATTTATACGCAAAGGATAACTCCTAGTATTAGCTTACCATTGATGAAACGATGTTGACTTTATAATTTATAATCTAGATAATCCAGTCCTTACCTTGCGGACGCAAGTTTGTGTAGCAGCGACTTGAATCGCCAGGATTCCCGTTATTTTTTCCAGGGAAGCTTTGTCCCCATCTCCGTTAGCGCTGAGAAGACTAAATAGAGGATGAGACAGCTAACACCTGCTAGAAAAAGAACTAAATCATTATCCATAATTAGGGGTTGCTGAATAAGTCTTGTGGTGGGGAGAGGGAATAGGGAATAGGGAATAGGGAATAGGCAACAGTTTTGTTTGTACCATTAGCACAAGAGAATCGCTATAATTCTGTGGGTTCAACCTCTCAAAAATTGCTATACGAGACAATCAGCGTTTTTTCTTTGACCCAGAAGACCGACTATTACTACTGCCAAAACCAGAGGAACGATTTCGGGATGAACTTGGCTTAGGTTTCGATTGGCTAGACTGTCTTAAATTACTACTTCCATAACCCGAACCCGTGGTTCTGCTACCTGATGAAGACGGGGAGGAACTTGTTGAGGAACCTGTCGATGTTGGTGCAGATTGAGTGGTTGTAGTTGGATTTGTTGTTCCCGGTGAAGCTTGAGGCGTTCTCGATTTATCCGTTGGCGTTGATGGGGTTGTACTGGATGAATTCGTGGATGCGGGTGAGGTTCTTGGAGTTGTAGTTGACTTTCGTAAGACTCCCGATGTGCGTAACTGATTGTTCCGTACCGCAGGCGGTGGTGTGTTGTGGTTGCTTTTATATTTCGTGACCGCTTGGTCATAACTTGAGGCATGATAGCCACTATGAAGCACTTGACCTGATCGATAGGGAGGTGGAATATAGTATCGAGGAGAATAAAAGTCCAGTTCAATCTCAATCTCCCCGTCACTCTCAAAGGGTTGCCAATAGGTTGATTCCTCCCGCACAATTACCATTTCATTGTTCCCGGCGGGTTCAGTAACCGCGTGGATATATTCAATCTGAAACTCTGGACTCAAATGCAACACCGCTTGGTTATTCTGCATTTGCAGATAACTTTGTTCCCCAGCATTGAGTTCCTCTGGCGTCAGGGGTATCATTTGCGGGTTCGTTGTGCTGTACACCGGGGGTGTAGAGTTCATTAAAAATAAGGTATACTGCCCATTGGCGTCATTGTAGGTCACTTGCTGGAGAGGATACTTCCCATTCGTGAGTCGAGTTTGAGACGATACTGTGTTAGTGTTTTGCTGTCTTACAGACTGAGAATAGTTAGTTGAATTCTGACAAGCCAGCGTTGTCCAACATAGCGTTACACTGAGAAGCACGGGAGTAAATTTGCGGAACGTTCGACGTGGCGTACCCATAACCGCTCCTAAATAATTTTTCATAGATACTATTGTAACTCCTGATTAGTTAAGGATGGTTAGACCTAACACCTCAGTTTAGCCAACAGCCAAACTGGGGATGAGTCTCTGTCTATTACTCAGGATTAGGTCTTGAATTATATGTGCGATCGCGAGTGTCGTTACATTTCTTAACCAACGTCACCTGTCCCCAATCCTGATAATTTCTTGACAACAAGACACCTATAGTATCCTGATTTCGGGTCAGGCGTCCAGAATAGTGAAGAGAAAACGGATGGAAGAGTAATCGCAATCCTCACATCGATCTAGCAATTTGTAGGAAAAAATGAATAAACGACTATTGAGTGTCAGCCTCCTGTTCCCTATTTTACTGCTTGAGGCAGGTCACAGTTTAGCGCATTCTGGAAGTATAGCAAATCAAGCGTTCGTATTTTCCAGCTCTCGCCCGAGAACGTCTCAGGTTACACTCGATAGGCAAGAGTCTCCCCCATTTTTCCTGGCTGCTAGGAAAGAAAAACCCAAAACCTGTCGGTGGGCGGGTTATTGTGACGACGAGGATAACCAGGATAATGCAACAAGTGCGATCGCGTGGCGAGATGCCGTGTCTTTCAACGACAATAGAATCAGGACGATGAGGACTTATGGGACTAGATCTACCGAGATTTTATAAAGCGTGCAATCCAAGCAAGCCCTTAACCGTAGGGGAAGTTGAAGATCAGCAGTATTATATTGATTTTTCCCCAGTGAGAGGGAATCGAATTATTCAGTCACTGCGACGCACCATTGCCTTAATTTCCCCCGATGAACCCACTTGCCAACTGTTTACAGGTCATATTGGCTGCGGGAAGTCCACCGAATTGCTGCGACTCAAAGCCGAGTTAGAAAAGCAGGGATATTATGTGGTTTACTTTGAGTCCTCCCAAGACTTGGATATGGCGGATGTCGATATTACGGATATTCTCCTCAGTGTAGCGGGTCGGGTCAGTGAAAGTTTAGAAGCGATTAAAATTAAACTCAAGCCTGGTTATTTTGCCAATCTGTTTAGTGAAATTGCCGACTTCCTGCAAACGCCGATTGAACTAAATGCCGAAGCTGAACTCTCGATTGGCATTGGTAAAATTACCGCCAAAACCAAAGAAAGCCCCAGACTCCGCCGCCGCTTACGGGAATATCTAGAACCCCGTACCAGTGGTATTTTAGAATCGATTAATACTGAACTGTTAGGACGGGCAACCAAGGAACTGCGGCGACGAGGAAAGGCGGGGCTGGTCGTGATTGTCGATAATTTGGATCGGGTGGATAATCGTCCGCTTCCCTCGGAACGCTTACAACCTGAATACTTATTTATTGACCGAGGTGACCAATTACGGAAACTGAATTGTCACGTTGTTTATACGATTCCGCTATCGTTAACGTTTTCCAATGATGTGGAAATCCTGAAAAATCGGTTAGGGGGTGGATTACCGCCAACTATTTTACCCATGGTTCCTGTGCGCGAACGGGATGGGTCAGAATGTAAAGAAGGGATGGATTTATTGCGGCAAATGGTCTTAGTGAGAGCATTTCCCCACCATACCCCAGCACAACGATTCGCCTTACTTCCCGAAGTCTTTGATAATACTGAAACCTTAGATCGTCTCTGTCAAATCAGCGGTGGGCATCTGCGGAATTTACTGGGACTTCTATTTGGCTGTTTGCGACAAATGGACCCCCCAATCTCGCGGGATTGTCTAGAAGGCGTGATTCGCGAAAGTCGGGATTACCTCACCTCATCCATTGATGATGAGGAGTGGGAGTTACTGTTTCAGGTAGTACAACAACAGACAGTGAAAGGAGACGTGGAATACACCACACTACTGCGTAGCATGTTCGTCTATGAATACCGCGATCGCTATGGGAATTGGTTTTCTATTAATCCGGCGCTGGAAGAGACACAGAAGTTTCAAGATTGGTTGAGAGAAAACACCTAAAATGGTTGTTGCTGCAATCCTGGTTAACGGTAATTGTCGGGGCGGGTTTAGGGATTCAATCATCACACACACCCCAAACAAAACAACAAAACCCGCCCTATCCCCACCACCAGATCACGAAATCTATTCTAATATTTCACGCGATCGCACGCCAATCATCCCCATCCTGTAGGGGCGGGTTTAGGGATTAAATCATGATACACACCGCAAACAACAAAACCCGCCCTATCCCCACCGCCAGATAACAAAATCTATCCTAATATTTCAGGCGATCGCACGCCAATCACCCCAATCCTGTAGGGGCGGGTTTAGGAATTAAATTATCAGACAACACCTCAAACCAAACAACGAAACCCGCCCTATCCCCACCGCCAGACGACGAAATCTAATCCCCGGCGGATCGCATCCATGAATTGAACATTTTCGGTAATGCAGGGCGGGCTTTGTAACATATTTATTGGTTTTCCCGCCAATTTATTCCTCAACCCGCCCCTACCTATTCATTTATTTAAAAATTCCACCTTTCTCTATAAAATCTGGAATAATTAAACGATGCCAATCCAATTTCATCAACTCAGTATTACCAAATCTCTGACCCAATACATCCACCGAACTGGTATTTTCCGTGATGATGCCCACCAGAATCCGGATTGAACCAATGTGACTACAAATCAGAACCTTATTCACCTCACTCGTTTGTGTCATTTGAGCCAGATCAATCAAAAACGAGAAAATTCGTTGGGCTAATTGGGCATAACTTTCGCCATTTTCCGGGGCATAATTTAAATCGCCAGCCGCATATTCAGGAATAAATCTGAGTTTGCCTCCTTCTAATACGCCTAAATTCCGTTCATTCAGTCGCTTATCTTTGTGGATACTGCCCACGCTAATATTGCCGCTATTTATCGCAATATCTAAGGTTTTATAGGCGCGTTTTAATCCAGAGGCAAAGGCTAAATTGTACTCTGGATCAAGTTGAGTTCCTAATACCTTGGCTTGTGCTTCGCCTTGCGGCGTTATGTCTACATCTTGAGAACCCGCAATTCGCTTTTCGGCATTGACAGTGCTTTGAGCATGGCGGAAGATGTGTAAGGTTACCGGAGTTGCTAGAATCAAAGGGTGCTTTAGGTGGTTGCGGATGTCTTGCCAACTGAGAATTTTGTCATTTGTCATTTGTCACTTGTCCTTTGAGGCAATCGGAAATCAGGTACGGGGAATTACGCCATTTTAATGCACATCAGTTTAGCGGATCAGTATAATACTACTATTTACTATTTAGGGTAGCGTCTTACACAAAAGTAATACACCATAAGATACTCGACACAACGACGACTTATGCGATCTGTACTCAAAAAAATTCGCCCATTTTCTCTGAAAACTGTTCTAATTGTTCCCTTCGTTTTACAAATTGTCACGGCGGTGGGATTAGTGGGATATTTGTCCTATCGCAGTGGGCAAAAAGCCGTTGAAGATCTAGCAAACAAATTACTTGAAGAAACCGCCGAACGAGTTAGCGATCGCGTCAACAGTTATTTTGACCAATCTCGTCAATTTGTTACTCTGAATCGATTAGCTGTGGAACAAGGAGATTTAGATCTAACCGATGTTGATCAAGTTTACTGGCGACTCTGGCGATAAATGCAGGTATCTGATGCTCCGACTGCACTAGCCTATGCGAGTTCCACAGGAAGGTTTATTGGCGTGGCACACGATAAGTTAGGTATAGTTTCTCCTCCAGGTTCTTATATTAAAGCTGAGTTAAAAGGGACTGCACCAGGAACGCGAATCTATTCCCTACTCGATGAAGCGGGTCAAGTGATTGACACTGCTCAACTGCTGCCCAACTGGGACGCAAGAGAACGAATGTGGTATGAAGAAACAATTCAGGAAAATAAACTAATTTGGACAGAAATCCATCCATTGATCGGGACGCCTGTTGCCGCAATAAACATATCCACACCTGTTGATCAGAATAACAGATCGAAAGGTATTTTTTATGGTGTTTATATTCTTTCTTTTATCAGTTCTTTCTTGACCAAGTTAGACATTTCTACCTCTGGACAAGTATTTATTATAGAACGTTCTGGGGATTTGGTCGCCACCTCAACGAAAGAAAAGGCTTTTGTCAAAAATATTCAGGGCAAACAACTCATCCGGCTCAAAGCCACTGAAAGTGGCCATAAATTAACGCGGGCGACGATGCAAGCTTTACTCAATCAAGAGGATAATCTAGCATCAATTCAACACGCCAATTTTACCTTTTTCTACGAGGATTCCACCCAAACGCAATCCCAACGCCAGTTTGTTCACGTTGACCCCTATCAAGATGACTATGGCTTGGATTGGTTGATTGTCACTGTTGTGCCAGAGTCGGAATTTATGGCGCAAATTTATGCAAATACCCGCACGACAATTATTCTTTGTCTCGCCACTCTCATTATCGCTACAGGGGTGGGGATTATCACCGCCCGTTGGATAACTCAGCCGCTACTCAAGTTAAACAAAACTGCCAAAAACCTTGCTCAAGGAGAATGGGACAAACCTGTTGTAATCCAGCGCCAGGATGAAGTCGGAGAATTGGCGAACTCCTTTGCTCAGATGGCAACTCAACTACAATCCTCGTTTACGGAACTTCAGACTCTAAATAGGGCATTAGTTGAGAGTGAAAGCCGCCTGAATCAAATCCTAGAAGCGATTCCAGTTGGTGTATCCGTTCATGATATTAGCGGACAAATTATCTACGCGAATCAGACATCAAAGCAATTACTGGGGATCGACACCTTACCGGAAGCCAAAACCGCAGACTTATCAGAAACGTTTCACGTTTATCAGGCGGGAGGTGAAAATTTGTATCCCGTAGAAGAAATGCCCCTAGTTCGGGCGTTTCAGGGTGAAAAAGTGAGAATTGATAATATAGAAATTCGCTTACCCGATCGCACGATTCCGCTGGAAGTCTATGGCACGCCAATCTGGGATGAAACCGGAACCATTGTCGCCGCGATCGCCACATTTTTCGATATCACGGAACGTAAGCAAGTCGAGCAAATTTTAGCCGACTATAACCAGAATTTAACGACTCAAGTTCGGGAACGAACAGTAGAACTTAATGAAGCCCAACGCCTCGCTCATTTGGGCAATTGGTCATTCGATGTAAATAGTAAAAAAATTAGTTGGTCGGATGAAGTATTCCGAATTTATGGACGTGATCCGAGCCAGGGTGAACCTAGCTACGAAAAGCTTTTGCAACAAATCCATCCTGATGATGTTGCCCAGTTTCAGCATAATGTTGAACAAGCCATAATGCAAGGGAAATCATACGAGTATGAACAGCGAATTTTCCTGAGTGATGGTTCAATGCGGTATGTTTTGGCAAAGGGAGAAGCCGTATTTAATTCATCGGGACAAGTGGTTCAACTGTTTGGCACGTTACAGGATATTAGCGAACGTAAATTGATCGAGGAACAGTTACGAGAGAGTGAAGAAAAATTCCGCCAACTGGCAGAAAATATCCAAGATGTTTTCTTTATTCTCTCTAACACCGGAGAAATGCTCTATATCAACCCCGCCTACGAACAAATTTGGCAGAGAACTCGTCAAAGTTTGTATAACAATCCTCGTTCTTGGTTAGACTTCGTTTTCCCAGAGGACTATCCTTCAACAGTTGCTGCGATGGAACGACAATTACAGGATGCTACTGACTTTGATCACGTTTATCGGATTACTCGACCCAATGGAGAAATCCGCTGGATTCACGCCCGTTCATTTCCGGTTCCTCATCAAAATACTTACCGCTTTGTCGGGATTGCGGAAGATATTACCGATCGCAAACAAATCGAACTGGCGTTAACAGAAGCCAAAGACACGGCTGAAACAGCGAACCGGGCGAAAAGTACCTTCTTGGCGAATATGAGTCACGAATTGCGAACCCCCTTGAATGCGATTATGGGGTTTACTCAACTGATGCAGCGCAGCAGTACGTTTCCGGCTGATTATCAAGAGAATCTTCAGATTATTTACCGCAGTAGCGAACATCTACTGATGCTGATTAACCAGGTGTTAGACTTATCCAAAATTGAAGCAGGGCGGATCACCCTCAATCAGACCGTTTTTGACCTGTATGCCTTGTTGCACGATGTAGAAACCCTGTTCCAAATTAAGGCAAGGGACAAGGGATTACAGTTACTGCTTGATTACTCCAGTCAAGTGCCTCAATATGTACAAACTGATGCGGTGAAACTGCGCCAGGTGTTGATTAATTTACTCTCGAACGCCTTTAAATTTACCCAGGAAGGGGGGATATCGGTGAGAGTGTCACGAGGTATTGATGTCGGGGAAACTCCTACCGCTAATGAACCTGACGAGATTTCCCTCCAGTTTGAAGTTGAAGATACAGGCGCGGGAATGGCGGCGGCGGAATTAGAGACTATTTTTGATGCGTTTATTCAAAGTAAAACTGGGAAACAGCATCAGGAAGGAACAGGATTAGGGTTATCGATTAGCCGTGAATTTGTCCGACTCATGGGCGGTGATATGACGGTGGCGTCTCAAGTGGAACAGGGTACTGTTTTTAGGTTTGAGATTAGGGTTAAATTAGCCGACGCCAGCCAAGTTCCCAGCCAACACCCTCAACGGCGTATTATTGCTTTAGAACCTAACCAACCCTGTTATCGAATTCTAATTGTTGACGATCGCGTAGATAACCGCAAACTGCTGATCCAACTCCTCAATCCCCTGGGATTTCTCCTCCAAGAAGCGACGAATGGCAAAGACGCGATCGCGATTTGGCAAAGTTGGCAACCGCATCTAATCTTTATGGATATGCGGATGCCGATTATGGATGGGTATGAAGCCACACAACGGATCAAAGCCACAACTCAAGGTCAAGCCACGGTGATTATTGCCGTTACTGCTAGCATACTCAACTCCCAAAAAGAAGTTACCCTCTCCATAGGATGTGATGGATTTATCCGCAAACCTTTCCGCGATAGGGAGATTTTTGACGCGATTCACCACCATCTGGGTGTGAACTATGTTTATGAAGATATAACTGCATCAACCCCACCCAGCCAAACCCCAGCCTATTCCTTAACCCCAGACTCTCTAGCTGTCTTACCCGCCGAATGGTTAGAAGCATTCCACCAAGCGACAATATTGGGTGATATTGAGTTAATGCTGAGTCGGATTGAGGAAATTCGCACCTCTCACGAGTCCCTTGCCAACGCCTTGGCTGAGTTGACGAATCAGTTCGAGTTGGAGAAGCTATTAAGCTTAATCGGCTTGTAGTTAGGGAACCTCAGTCCTAAATTCCCTTGGGTTGAGCGAAGTCGAAACCCAACCAATCCCAATGTAGGGGCGCATGGCGTGCGCCCATCAAATCGGTGAGCCAGTAGGGTGGGCATTGCCCACCAGCCATAAATCAGAACCCTAGCGGATTGAGTCTTTTGAACCTTCCCAGCTTACAGAATCTTCACAGAAGCGGCAGTTTTGTAAATATTTTGTAAATATTTTGATCAAGTGTCTGAGATATTTGCCGTATAATTGACTTTGAATTAAGATATTCTTAATATAATTTAAAGAAATAAACCCTCCGGGTCAAAACGCTAACGTGATGATTAATGTGACAGAATCTCAGAAATTCAGACTCTGATACTCTGCCGCTTGAATCGTGAAACGAATCTACCCCCTAGATTATCGTTTCGAGGGGTCAGATAGGGTGCAACATTCTGGAAAATTAGGATAACAGAATGAATTTTAGTTACGACTACCACTAAATTTTAAGGGCACAAAAAAAGCAAAAGCTAATTAGAGCTGATCAAAGCTTGTCACTTGTTGTTTTTTATACAGTAATTGAGTACAATAAATCTGAAACTTAACCAATATTTATGTTGACAGCCTTGTTTCCTGCCTCCCAAATGTCAGTTTCTCAGAACAAATTTTCAAAAGAAACAATTTTAATCGTTGATGACTCTCCTGACAATTTAAGGGTCTTACGAAAACTTTTAACCGAACAAGGATATACCGTCAGAGTATCCCTGAATGGGCGACAGGCACTTCAGTCTGTTGACATCATGCAGCCTGACTTAATTTTACTCGATATTTTAATGCCCGATATAGATGGGTATCAAGTCTGTCAACAGTTAAAAGCCAATCCGGAAAGCCAAACTATTCCGATCATTTTTATCAGCGCCCTAAACAAATCTTTTGATAAAGTAAAAGCGTTTGAAATTGGGGCGGCTGACTATATCAGTAAACCCATTGAAACCCAAGAAGTTTTAGCCCGAATCGAGAATCAGTTACACATCTTACGATTACAACGGCAACTGAAGCAAGATAATGCCCGGTTAACCCAGGAAATCCAAGAACGCCAAAACACTGAAGTCCAACTGCGTAAAAGTGAAGCGTCACTCTTGCAAGCCCAAAGAATTGCCCAAATCGGGAGTTGGGAATTTGATGTCCGCACCCAAAAAGTTACTTGGTCAAGGGAAAAATATCGTATCTTTGGACTTGATCCCAATTCGTCAGCGATTACCTATGAGGACATTATCCAACGCATTCATCCGGATGATCAACCTCTATTTAAAGAAACCGTCCAGGAGGCGATCGCCTCAGGAGAACCTTACGATATCGAGTTTCGAGTCATACGCCCTAATGGGCAAATTCGCTATGTTGAATCTAGAGGAGAAGCGATTATCAATGACCAAGGGCAAGTGATTCAACTCTTCGGAATTGCCGTGGATATGACCGAACGCAAACGGCGACAAGAAGCATTGCGATTAATCGTAGAAGGAACCGCCGCCACCACAGGAGATAAATTTCTGCGTTCTTGTGTGCGTTATTTAGCGGAAGTTCTCCAAGTTCGTTACGCCTTTATTTCCACCTTTGCCAATCCTGCAGGAACACGAGTTCGCACATCATCCTATTGGACGGGTGAAACCTGGAGTGAAAACATTGAATATGATTTAAAAGATACTCCCTGTGAAAATGTATTTGCGGGTAAGGCTTGCCACTATCCTAAAAACTTGCAACAACTATTTCCCCAGGATCACTTTTTACAAGAGATTAATGTCCACAGCTACTTTGGCAGTCCCTTGAAAGATTCCGAGGGAAAGCTGGTCGGTATTTTAACAGTATTAGACGATAAAATGATGCCGTTAAGCGTTGAAAAACGGATGATTTTACAGATATTTATTGCCCGTGCTGGGGCGGAACTAGAACGCCTGCAAGCGGAAGCAGAATTACAACAATCGGAAGCACGAAAACGGCAAAAAGCACGAGAATTAAAACTGACATTATCGGAATTAAAACAGACGCAATCTCAACTGGTGCAATCTAAAAAAATGTCCAGTCTGGGGCAAATGGTTGCCGGAGTCGCCCACGAAATTAACAATCCAGCTACATTTATTGCTGGGAATATTCCCATCGCTCGTCAATATTTCAATGATTTAATTAAATTAATCCAACTTTACCAGGATGTTTGCCCGAATCATCATTCCGAGATTCAAGATTGTATTGAAGACATTGAATTAGAGTTTTTACAAGAGGATCTACCCCAATTGATGAACTCAATGAATGTCGGTGTGAATCGAATTCATCAGATTGTCAAGTCACTGCGACGATTTTCGGGGTTAGATGAAGCCAAACTGAAAGCGGTGAATATTCATGTGGGCATTGATACAACGCTGGTTTTGATGGAACACCGATTGCGTGAAACTAATATTCAAGTGATTAAAGCGTATAGTCAAATTCCCTTGCTTACCTGTTACGCCAATCAATTAAATCAAGTCATTATGATGGTGCTGGAAAATGCGATTGATGCGTTGCAAACCGATAGCAAATTTTACAATTCCCAATTAGGATTCGTTCCCACGATTAGAATTAGCACCGAACTCAGGCAAAGTAAGACGAAGGTAGACGGGAAGGAAGAAATGGGTAAAGCAGAAGCAGATGATGACTGTTTAGATTCTATTGGTTTCTCCTCCAAGTTTATTGTGATTCGGATTTCTGATAATGGAATCGGCATGAGTGAGGAAATACAAGAAAAAATATTTGACCCATTTTTTACGACTAAACCTGTAGGAAGTGGTACAGGTTTGGGGTTAGCAATTAGCCACCAGATTATCGTGGACAAACACAAGGGTAATATTCAATGTTTTTCTGTACCGGATCAAGGAACAGCTAAAATTGTGGAATAGATTTGACGTTTAACCCTGAATTTCGACAGGCTCAATTGCCGCGAAGTCGAAGGGTTAAACCGGGCGCACGCCATGCGCCCCTACGGTTTTGGGGCTAATGGTTAATTCATCAAATAAGGTATGCCACGCCACTACGGTATATCTGATCATCTACGATTATGCCTTCAGTGAGATATTTCAAGGGTTAGGGGGATTTATGCTTTTTGATAGAGAAAGCAGGCAAAGTTTAGCAGTTCTTTCCGTTTTTCTTCGGACAAATGATTGATCATAAAAGTTACTTTATCGGCTGTGGTGAGCCATTGTTTGGTTTGGGCTTGCCAAACAACAATAAATTGCTGAGTGGAAAGAGGACAAAGGGCAGTTGTTTCCCCAGTTTCGTTGATAAATTCTACTTCAAAGTGGTTTTTATCTAGACATTCAACAATTGTGCCTTGATTGCCAATAAATAGATTGTGTTCTGGCAGGTTTACCAGCAATTCTATAATATCAAGGATTTCTGGTTTAATCATGATCTTTTTTTAATAAAAATAGTGACTAATCGAGCTTGTTTAGAGTTTTCGGGAATTAACCAACCTGTCCGCACAGTTTCAATTTGTTGGGGTTCGATTCCTTGAATATCGAGATCGACTTGGTATCTTGTGCCATACTGATCTTGGTTTTGGGGGATAGCTTCAGCATCAAGAACTTTTTGATTAATTTGTTCGAGTAAGGGTTGATAATTGTCTTTAGTATAGCCTAAGTGTTGAGCAAACATTAAGGCTTTGTTTTTGCCTTTGGGGTTTTCTGGATCTAGGGCATAATTGGTTAGTTTACGAGGATCGATAACTATTTCATCGACCAGTTCTCTTAGTTTCAATAGTTTTTCCTCTTTTAATCTCTTTAACAAACATAACTTTACCTCATCACAAATTTACTAATGACAAACTCTCTTCTGATGCCACTCAGAAGGATAGGGGGTCATAGGAGCGATCGCGCGATCGCACAGTTATTCTTCGGTTTCTGGTGATTTTAAGTATAAGGGGGATAAGGTTGAGGAGTTGACATCTGGAGAAGATTCAGGAATGATGTTTTCCCAAAATCCTGTTCCTTCAAGACTGGCAGATACCACGCCAGCGACGATGCCAACTACCCCTAAAATCCCAACAACCATCGCCCAACGGGGTTGTTTGCCTAATCCAGAGATCACACCCTCTCGCTGTAGTCCCAACAATTTCAACCAATCCAGCACCGACTTGGGGCGTGCTTCGGGTTCGAGTTTCATTCCCGCCAAAATTGCTTTATTGACACGCTGAGAAATTTGAGAATTAATCTGTTTTGGCGGAATTAAATCCGCCTTACCCTTTTGGCGATCGCTAGAGGTGGCGGGTAGCTTCCCGGTTAAGAGGACATACAGCGTTGCAGCCAGAGAATAGACATCCGTAAAGGTGCCGCGCGATCGCGTCTTCGACTGAAGTTCAATCGGGGCAAAAACTTCATCTTGCCATCCCACGGTTACGGGATACTCAAATTTCCCGCCCAGGTCAAAATCAATCAGTACCGCCTGATATTGACCCGCCCTCACCATAATATTGGCAGGTTTGACATTCTGATGCAGCAATCCCTGCTGATGGGCAGCGATCAGCGCTTCCCCCATCTGCTGGATATAACTCAACGCTTCCTTTTCGGGTAACACTCGTTGAGACAGGTTCCCTAGACTCTTTCCCTGAATGTACTCCATCGCCAGACAAAAAAACTGTCCTTCAACGAATGTCTTGTACACCTGGATGACATGAGGATGCCGACAGCCTTCTAGCCGCCGCGCCTCATTGACAAACTTACATTTGAGACTTTCCCGACGTAAAGGAGTTAGCTTTTTGAGTCGATCCTCATTCAGCGTTTTGATGACCAGTTCGTTTCCTTGTGCATCTGTCGCTAGGTAGGTAATACTGAAACCCGCCTTGCCTAATGTCTTTTCAATGGTGTATTGACCATTGTGTAGTTTCTGCCCTATTATCCACGCCATCGCCTGTGCATTTAAACCCTTTGTTCTTATTTTGGCAGATTTGTCATTTGTCAGGGAACAGGGAACAGGGAACAGGGAACAGGGAACAGGCAATGGGCTATAAAAATTTTGTCTCCCATCTCCCCCATCTTCCCCATCTCCCTCATCTCCCCCATTTCCCCCATCTCCCCCATCTCCCCCATCTCCCCCATCTCCCCCATCTCCCCCATCTCCCCCATCTCCCCCATCTCCCCCATCTCCCCCATCCCTACTGCACCAAGGGAATCGCCACGATAAACTGGGTTCCCTTTCCCTCCTGGGAAATACAGCGGATTTGACCCTGATGCTTGTCCACGACGATATTATGGGCGATGGATAACCCTAACCCTGTCCCCTTCCCCGTGGGTTTGGTGGTAAAGAAGGGATCAAATAAGTGATCCTGAGTCGCTTTTGGCATTCCGGGTCCATTATCGGCAATGGTAATCACCGCCCACGGCGTCTGAGACGCGCGATCGCACTCTGAAAGTATCCCCTGTTTCTGCCAATATTCCCCCCTTTGTACGGCTGTAGAAATTGTAATTTTTCGCGGTTCAGGCTGATTTTCTAAGGCATCAATCGCATTGGCAATCAGATTCATAAATACTTGATTAAGCTGACTGCCATAACACATTACAGGCGGCAGATCCCCATAATTTTTAATCACCTGAATTTCCGGGCGTTCCGCTTTGGCTTTGAGGCGATTGTGCAGAATCAATAAGGTACTCTCTAACCCTTGATGAATATCAACAAACTTCATCTGCTGCTCATCCAGCCGTGAAAAATTCCGCAAAGACAGCACAATGTCTCGGATGCGGTTGGCTCCGATTTGCATAGACGACACCATTTTGGGTAAATCTTCAACAATAAACTCGATATCTTCCTCCTCAACAACGGCTTCAATCTCAGGTATTTCCACGGGACAATGTTTCTGGTAAAGCGCCAAAACCTGTAACACACTGTTAACATACTCGCGAGTATGAACCAGATTGCCGTAAATAAAATTGACCGGATTATTAATTTCGTGAGCAATTCCAGCCAGTAGTTGACCCACGCTGGACATTTTTTCGCTTTGAATCAGTTGACTCTGGGTTTGTTTAAGCTTCTCCAATGCCTCTTCGAGTTGTTGGGCTTGTTGTCGTGCCTTCAGTTCCGATTGTTGCAAGGCTTGTTCTACCTGCTTGCGCTCGGTGATATCAAAGCGAATGGCTAAATATTGGTAGATTTCTCCCTGTTCATCCAAAAAAGGAACAACAGTAGTATCCACCCAATAATAGGTTCCGTCTTTAGCTTTATTTTTGATTTCGCCTTTCCAGACTTTTCCCGATGCGATCGTCGTCCAGAATTCTTTAAAAAATGCTGGCGGATGATGACCCGATTTGATCAGGCGATGCGTTTTGCCAATTAACTCTTCTCGACGATATTGTGATATTTCGCAAAATTTATCATTGACATAGTGAATCACGCCCTGTTTATCGGTAAGCGCCACAATTGCGGCTCGATCTAAGGCAAATTCTAAATCGGATAATTCTTTAAGCGTTCGCTCCAAATTCCTATTCACAAAGTTTTGCTGCCCAATCCCTAGATTCGCTAAAGTCTCTATACCTACAGCGTCTTTGAATCCTGTATTTATCCGTCCATTGGTTTGATAATTATAGGAACTCTCTTGCTGATGAAGCTTTTTTGCTGTCATTTCAGGTTTCCCTTTACTTAAGTAAATATATTTAGATTTACGGATTAACCACCGCTTTGAGGATATTTTAGGCGTTTGTCAATCAGTAAGATGTGATTTACTTCACCAATTGGGGGTATTTATCGTAAAAAAAATCGAGTAAATTTGAGTTTTGTATCAAATAGTATGAGATTTATTACAAACCGTTTTCAAACTTAATCTTTCCTTAAAAGTTAATCAATGTTCCGGATTGCTGATTCATCGTTCAAGCTCTAATTTAATTTTTTCTCCCCCGGCTCCCTCCGCTTCCCCTGCTCCCAGACGTGCCATGGCACGTCTCTACATTGGCTTCCCCAGCTTCCCCAGCTCCCCCAGCTTCCCGGTGTCTTGGCTATTTGACTTTGGGACGAAACTCTGGATTAGGCGCGTATCCTGGTAAAATTTGTAGAAAGGCAGACACTATTGCATCATGCCTATAGCATCGGATTGATGGATTAGGTCAATTCTGTCCCACATTGCTGCAATTGATAATTGAGCAATAATACTTACTGTCTGTTTTGAGAAGAGGAGAACTACTTTGAAGAAAATTCTGTCCATCATTTTACTCGCCGTCGCCGTGTTTGGTTTGGCATTCAGTCGTCCGGCTCTAGCTGCTGATACGACAAAAGGAGGTCAAATCTTTGGTGCCAACTGTGCCGCTTGCCATATAGGGGGCAACAACGTGGTTATGGCAAATAAGACCCTGAAAAAAGATGCCTTGGAGAAGTATGGCATGGACTCCATGGATGCAATTGTCTACCAGGTAACAAACGGAAAAGGAGCGATGCCTGCTTTTGGCGGACGCTTAAGCGATTCCGACATTGAAAACGTTGCTGCTTATGTGTTAGAGCAAGCTGAAACGGGCTGGTAATTCAGATCCGTTACATTATTGTAGAGACGTTGCATGCAACGTCTCTACAGTCTTGTTTGGGGTGGGTTAATTCTTGGGAACGGGGCGGGTTGATTCACCTCTGGCTCACTATGGCACATCTCTACCTAACCCCAATCCCCCACATAAAAAGCGCCTGAGTGTACCCAGACGCTTTGATTGAAGTGAATATTTAGAGAGTGATACTAACCCCCAAGGGCGCTGGCACCACCAACGACTTCCAGAATTTCTTGCGTAATCGAAGCTTGTCGCGCTTTGTTGTAAGACAGGCTGAGCGTGCCAATCAATTCAGTGGCATTATCACTGGCGTTGTTCATCGCCGTCATCCGGGCGGCTAATTCGCTAGCGGCTGATTCTTGTAATGCCCGCAGTAACTGGTTGTTCAAATACAGGGGTAGCAAGGCATCCAAAATTTGTACCGGATCTTGTTCAAAGATCATGTCACGCGGTAAGGGACGACTTTCCGTTGTCACCTTTTCCCGTTCCACCTCAAATTCACCACCGCGAGTGGTGAGGCGGAAGATCTCATCATCTTGGGCTTCTAATCCTTGAGCGGTTAAAGGCAACAAGGTTTGTACCACGGGGCGAGAACTAATTAAGGAGACAAACTTGGTATAAACCAGTTCAACCCGATCCACGGTATCCGATAGGAACAATGACAGCAATTCATCGGCAATCATTGAGGCTTCGGTTGACGTGGGAATTTGTTCTAAGCCCGTGTATTTGGCGTCAATCGGCTGCTCCCGGCGCTCAAAGTATTGGATCGCTTTGCGCCCGATTAAGACATATTTGTAGTCGATGCCTTCTTTCTGGAGTTCCTTGGCGCGGTTTTCGGCACGGCGGATCACGTTATTATTGTAACCGCCACACAAACCGCGATCGCCAGACACGACGAGTAAGCCCACCGACTTGACGTCCCGTTGTTTGAGCAAGGGTAAGTCAGCCTCTTCAAACCGGAGACGATTCTGCAACCCATAGAGGACTTGTGCCAACCGATCAGCAAAGGGACGAGTTGATGTCACCTGTTCTTGGGCGCGACGCACTTTCGCCGCTGCCACCAGACGCATCGCTTCGGTAATTTTCTGAGTATTTTTGACGGATTTTATGCGATCGCGAATCGCTTTTAAATTAGGCATAGTTTGTTTATTGTTAACGGTTGATTATCCATGGTTCATGGCGTATTACCGATGAACCATGAACCATGAACGCATTACACAGAGACTAAGAATGTCTGCTTGTATTCACTCAAAGCTTCCTTGAGCAGGTTTTCGGCGTCTTCGGTGAGGACTTTCTTATCTTTGATAATCTCACCAAACTGTTGCTTGCTGGTTTTCAAGTATTCCCGCAGTCCCTTAGTGAACGCGGTGACTTTCTCCACCTCAATGTCATCTAAGTAGCCATTGATCCCGGCGTAGACGAGGGCAACTTGCTCATACACGGACAAGGGTGAGTATTGGGGTTGCTTGAGCAGTTCCCGTAACCTTGCGCCCCGTGACAATTGGTCTTGGGTGGCTTTGTCTAAGTCTGAGGCAAACTGGGCGAAGGCTTGCAGGTCATCAAACTGTGCCAAATCCAGTTTCAGTTTACCTGCCACTTTTTTAATGGCTTTGGTTTGAGCCGCAGACCCCACCCGTGATACGGAAATACCGGGGTTAATCGCCGGACGTAGACCGGAGTTAAATAAGTCAGCCGACAAGAAGATCTGACCGTCAGTGATCGAAATCACGTTGGTGGGAATATAGGCGGATACGTCACCGGCTTGGGTTTCAATAATTGGCAGCGCGGTCATACTGCCCCCACCCAAGTCGTCATTCAATTTAGCTGCCCGTTCTAACAAGCGAGAGTGGAGATAGAATACATCCCCAGGATAGGCTTCCCGACCCGGTGGGCGGCGCAGCAGCAAGGACATCTGGCGATAGGCTTGGGCTTGCTTGGACAGGTCATCGTAGATCACCAGCGTCGCTTTGCCGTTATACATAAAGTATTCGGCAATAGAGGCTCCGGTATAGGGTGCCAGATATTGCAGGGTGGCGGGGTCACTGGCGTTAGCGGCAACGATAACGGTGTAATCTAATGCGCCTCTCTCTTCCAGCGCATTGACCACTTGAGACACGGTAGATGCCTTTTGACCGACAGCGACGTAGACACAGATAACGTCTTCTTCTTTCTGGTTGAGAATCGTATCAATTGCGATCGCGGTTTTTCCGGTTTGGCGATCGCCAATAATTAACTCTCGTTGTCCCCGTCCCACGGGAATCATGGCGTCAATCGCGGTAATTCCGGTTTGCAGGGGTTCATACACAGAACGCCGTGCAATAATACCGGGAGCCGAGGATTCAATTAGACGAGATTCGCCGCTTTGAATCTCTCCCTTGCCATCAATCGGTCGTGCTAAGGCATCGACAACCCGACCAATGAGTGCTTCACCCACGGGAACCTGAGCGATTTTCCCGGTAGCCGTGACAGAACTCCCTTCCTGGATGTCGCGCCCTTCACCCATGAGTACGGCGCCGACATTATCTTCTTCCAAGTTCAGGGCAATCCCAACTGTCCCATCTTCAAACTCGACCAATTCCCCAGCCATGCACTGATCTAAGCCATAGATCCGGGCAATACCGTCACCAACTTGCAGAACGGTACCAACGTTAGAGACTTTGACCTCTTGGTCGTATTGTTCGATTTGCTGACGAATAATGCTGCTAATTTCGTCGGGTCTAATGCTTACCATTAAACTAATCCCTCTACTTTTTTGTCTTATGTCATTGGTCTTATGTCATTGGTCATTCGTCATTTGCCTTGTGAATTTAGCTTATGACTTATCACAGACGTAGACTGCTACATCTGGAACATGACGTTTGACATTTAAGTCGAACGACTCAAGCTCACACCAATACGACGCAGTTGTCCACGCAGACTGGCATCAACAACTTGAGACCCCACTTTAATAATCACACCACCGAGTAAATCGGCGTCAACTTGGGTATCTAGTTCTACATCTTGGGCATTGGTCATGGTGAGAACTTTCTGACGCACCGCCTGCTTTTGGTCGTCATTGAGTTCAACAGCGGAGACGACTTCAGCTAAAACCGTCTGTTTTAACTCCCGCAAGAGTGCTTGATACTGCTTACATACGTCTCTCAGAAACAGAATGCGCCGTCGCTCTACGAGAATCTTTAAAAAATTCACCATGTAGGGGTGAATTTGATCCCCGCTGATTTGTTCTAAGACGGCTTTTTTGTCATCGGCTTTGACAATCGGATTGCCTAAAAATTGCTCCAATTCCTCTGATTCTTTCAAAGTATCGAGCAACGCGGCAACGTCTTCACCGAATTTATCCACGAGGTTATGTTCTTGAGCCACAGACATCAACGCCTCTGCATACGGCTCAACTACCTCCGCGCTAAATGAACTTCCTTTCATAATTATCAGGCTCCTACTCGCTCGATGCTGCGGTCAACTAAGGTATGCTGTGCTGAGTCATCCAACTGACTTTTGAGTTGCGACTCGACACGCTCCATAGCTAGGGCGACCACCTGCTGGCGAAGTTGTGCGATCGCACGTTCCCGTTCTGAGTTTAAATCCTGAACGGCTGACGCTTTCATCCGTTCCACATCTTTAACCGACGCAGCCAAAACTGATTCTCTAGCGGCGTTGGCATTTTCTTCTGCTTTTGCCCGAATCTTTTCGGCTTCCGCTTGCGCTTGTGCCAGCTTTTGCTGAGCATCCGCTAACGAGGCAGCGGCGTCTTTTTGCTGCTTTTCGGCATCGCTGATGGATTCTTCAATACTGGAACGTCGCTCCGATAGGGTATTCCCTAAAAATGATCGCCCAAAGTAAATCAGTACCCCGATAATAATCACCAAATTAATTACATTGGTTTCTAAAATATCGAGGTTTAGACCAAATCCTCCTTCGGCGGTAGCTAAAATTGAAAAACTACCCATAATAGCCATATACACCTGCTTTAATTGAAAACTGCTATGCGGCTTTACCGCTAACGCTGGGTAACGTTTAAACGGGCTGGAATTTTTGTCCGGCGTTATTTTTGATCACACCACAGACAAAAGACTAGGGGTGTGAAACTCTCGCAAACCCCTGCTTCGCTACCCGGATAAAGCCGACATTACTTAACCAACTCTGGTCCAACAAGTTTTTCCAGAATCTGACGCGAAAGCGAATCCACTTCTTGTTCTAAGGATGTCATCGCTTCAGCTTTTTGTTGGTCAATTTCTTTTTGGGCTTGCTCTCGTTGTGCCTGGGCTTCCGCTTGAGCTTGAGCCATTTTATCAGCCGCTATTTTCTGAGCATCAGCTGTAGCCGCGGCAATCGTTGCTTGTGACTTGCGACGAGTTTCTGCTAGTTCTTGCTCATACTGTTTCGCCAGATTCTGAGCTTTTTCTAAGCGTTCCCGTGCTTCTAATCGGTTCTGGCGGATGTAGTCATCCCGTCCATCAATGGCGTTACTGAGTGGCTTATAAAAAACCGCATTCAATATCACCACCAAAATTAAAAATTGCAATGCCATCAGAGGTAGGGTGGCATCAAAATCAAATAACCCTCCTTCGGCTGCCTCTTCTGCTGCTTCAACAGCTAGTAAAATTGTCCAATGTATCATGATGTTTTGGTAATCCCACAGCGCACAAAATCCTTAGCTTTTTGGTTGGGATGGGATAGCGTTTTAGATTTCAATATCCTTCCAGATCAATAGCATCCAGACCTCAGTCGTTGGGGTCTGAATGCTCTTGTGGCATAAAGCGTTACGAGAAGGGGTTAGCGAATAATAAGACGAGAGCAACCACCAAACCGTAAATTGTCAGCGCTTCCATGAATGCCAAACTCAGGAGTAAGGTGCCCCGAATTTTACCTTCAGCTTCAGGCTGACGGGCAATCCCTTCTACAGCTTGTCCCGCTGCATTTCCTTGACCAATTCCCGGACCAATTGCCGCTAAACCAACAGCTAAAGCAGCAGCAATAACAGATGCAGCAGAAATTAATGGGTCCATGATATTTTCCTCGCTTTTGACTTTTGACTAAATAACAAACAAACGTGCGTGAAACGCTTACCCTAAACTAATTCGCTAGACACAGCCGAATTTTTTGATTGTTCACAAGACGGAAGTGGCAAATCTTAATCACTAGCTTAAAATCGCTAGTGATGGTCTTCCATCGCCTCTCCGATATAAGCCGCTGCTAGGGTAGCAAAGATCAGCGCCTGAATCGCACTGGTAAATAAACCCAATGCCATCACCGGGAGAGGTACGAACAGGGGAACCAACAGCACCAATACTGCCACCACCAGTTCATCTGCCAAAATGTTGCCAAACAGACGGAAACTGAGGGAGAGAGGTTTGGTAAAATCTTCCAGAACCTTAAACGGCAGTAGGATGGGTGTTGGTTGGGCATAACCAGCAAAATACCCCAAGCCCTTCTTGCTCAGACCCGCGTAAAAATACGCTAAGGAGGTCAGCAGCGCAAAAGCCACTGTAGTATTAATATCACTGGTTGGTGCCGCTAATTCACCTTCGGGTAGCTCAATCAGCTTCCAGGGAACAAGTGCCCCAGACCAATTTGCCACAAAAATGAACAAAAATAACGTCCCCACAAACGGCACCCAGGGACGGTACTCTTTCTCCCCGATCTGATTTTTGGCTAAATCCCGCAAAAATTCCAGGGCATACTCCATAAAATTTTGGAGACCACTGGGAACTCGCTGAATGTTACGGGTAGCAGCAATCGAGGCAATGACAAGAATGGCAATCACGACCCAGGAGGTAATAAAAACCTGACCATGAACCTTCAAATTACCAATATGCCAGTACAGATGCTGACCAACTTCTAATTCAGCAAGGGGGAAAGCATTATAGAACGCCAAACCATCTATCATTTCCATCCGGAGTTCCCCAGCTATCTTCTATCCTTTGGTTGAAACGACTACACAGAACGGATTAGCAATTGTCCATCGAACAATTGCTGAGTCTGTTTCCTGCTTCATCCAAAGGAATTGTCTCCTTTGTCCACAGGCGTTAAGTTCGGGTGTAGCCTACCCTACTGTACTGTTTGGATGCGTTGGCTGCCCTGACAATGGGAACTTACTTTGACGTAGGCAACAAGGTGCTTTGCAGCATATAAGCGATAAGCGCAGCTTTATACGTCAGAAATCCTAAAAATATGGGCAGAATGCGTAAACTCTGCCATTGACTGGCAACGACTAATAGTCCAATCAATAAAGCCAACCGAGTTGAACTCGGACGCCTCTTTTGGACACCTAACCGCTCAACGTCTTTCGCCAACATTCTCAAGTAAACCACACCAACGCACGCCCCGATCAAATAATTCAAGGCGATGTTGAGTGAGTAAAAAATCCAGACAGAGACAAAAACGACCCCTGTCATTGCCAGAGTCACCGACAACAACGCTTGTTTAAGTTGGTAGTACTCTTGCATTGAGGCACTTTCAGGGGAAGTCTGAGAACTCCCTGGCGGACTTTCCTCCGGTGTGGGCTTAGGTTGTACAGAGTTGTCTGACAAGTTCACAGGCAGCAGCAAACGCTAGTCCATCAAAATTGGCTGGATCGCATCTAGCCATAGGCGATCATACCACGCACCAGTAACATTACTTAAAACATTTTTAATCGTTATTTGTCCTTTGTCATTCGTCCTTCGTAAAGTCGGGGCGGGTTTAGTTACATCTGGGTGCAACCAAAAAGATAGTAGTGAAACCCGCCCCTACACAATCTTCCCCTGCTCCCCCTGCTCCCTCTGCTCCCCCTGCTCCCTCTGCTCCCCCTGCTCCCTCTGCTCCCCCATCTCCCCCATCTCCCCATTCCCCGTTCCCTACAATAGACGTGGACCCTTCAGGATTCAAAACGTAATGCCAAAACTCGCCTACCTCGACTGTCAGAGTGGAATTGCTGGTGATATGTGCTTAGGGGCACTCGTGGCAGCAGGAGTGCCGTTAGAGTATTTAAGTGAAAAATTAAAAGGGCTAGGAATTGACCATGAGTATCGGTTAAAGTCAGAATCAGTCCACCGCCAAGGTCAATTAGCCACTAAAGTCCATGTGAATTTGCTCACTCAAGCTCATCACCATGATCACGCTGAACCGTCAGACCATGAGCATAGCCGACACCTGGCAGATATTGAACACTTAATTACAACCGCTGGATTACCCTCACAAGTCGTGGATTGGAGTTTGGCAATCTTTCGCAACTTGGCGGAAGCAGAGGGGGCTGTTCACGGGATGGCACCCGAAGCCGTGCATTTCCATGAAGTGGGTGCTACAGATGCCTTAGTGGATATTGTCGGCACTTGTTTAGGGTTGGATTGGTTGGGCATTGACCGACTCTACTGTTCTCCCTTACCCACAGGAGGCGGTACAGTACAAGCTGCCCATGGTCGATTGCCTGTTCCTGTTCCTGCTGTTTTAAAATTGTGGGAATCTCGGCAAGTCCCTATTTATAGTAACGGTATCGATCGCGAATTAGTCACGCCCACGGGTGCAGCCATTGCGGTTACCCTTGCCACCCAATTTGGACCTCCTCCGGCGATGATTCTGCACAAGATGGGTCATGGCGCGGGAAGCATTGAATTAGCGATTCCGAATATCCTGCGACTTTGGATTGGAGAAGCCTCCGAGTTTGGGATTCAGCTTCAGGGACGAGATACGGCTACTCTCATCAATGATGACCCTTGCCAAGAAACCGTTTGTGTGATAGAAACCCAAATTGATGATTTAAATCCCCAAGTGATTGGGTATGTATTCGAGGTGCTATTTAATGCTGGGGCATTGGATGTATTCACCCAAGCCATTGGCATGAAAAAATCTCGTCCTGGGGTATTACTCACCGTGATCTGCCCACCGGAAAAATTAACCGTTTGTGAAGATATTTTATTTAGAGAAACGACAACCCTTGGTATTCGCCACTTTACCCAGCAACGCACGATTCTGCAACGGGAAATTCAGCGAGTTGAGACCAAGTATGGCAAAGTGCGAGTAAAAGTTGCCAGTCGTGCTTCCGGAGTTCAAAACGCCATCGCCAACGTTCAACCGGAATATGAAGACTGTGCCGCGATCGCACGAGACTATAATTTATCTTGGCGCGAGGTACATCAACTAGCACTCGATGCCTGGTATCGTGCTAATAATCCACCATTGCCATGATGTGGGGTGTCGGGTGTTGGGTGTCGGGTGTTGGGTGTCGGGTGTCGGGTGTCGGGTGTCGGGTGTCGGGTGTGGGAAAGCTGGGGTTGTAGAGACGTTCCGGTGGAACGTCTGGAAGCTGGGGGAGATGAGGGAGAACATTTAAAGTCGTTTAGAGTAAGCTGTTCAGCGTTTAAACCTTAATGTAAAAAATGGCTCTCATCCTTGTAGTACGAGCATCTTGCTCGCTACTAATACCCCATTTAAATGCATCACAGCTTAGAGCTTATCCAAGTAGTATGACACGTTGCTCCGTCTCAGTCCTTTAAACTGTAATTAATTGTTGGGTTCGGTAAGAATTATGGCAGAGTATCAAAAGATCGAATATCGCATTGGCAAGGATGGCAAAATCACCGAAACCGTCATCGGTGCTACCGGATCAAGTTGTACCGAAACCACCAAAGGGATTGAAGCGGATCTCGGAGACGTAGAAACTCAAGAATTGCTGCCAGAATACTATGAAGGTGACGAAACCATAACTACGGATCAAACCACGAGCCTAAATCAATATTAAGAGGAGCGGTAACATGGCTCATGATCTTAACCTCTTGGGGCTTGGTTTATTGCTGTGGTTTATCTTTACCACTTTCCTCATTAGTCGCTTTAGTCCCAAAAAAAGACCTGAAAACCATTCAGCCTCAGTTTCAGTTGCTGACTCCACTCAAATCGAGGAATTAGAGGCACAATGTCAGCGGCTACGTTATGAACTCGAAGCGCGATCGCAGCAACTATCCACAGATATCCAAGATACCACCTTTGAACAACTACGCCCCCTACTGACCAATTATCCCACCGCTTGCCGGATGATTGAAGAACGCCCGGATTTACCAGCTAAAAATTTAGTCGCACTCTTGACTCCATTAGAAAATCTAATTCAGAATTGGGGATATGAACCCATTGGTAAACCCTGGGAACAAGTTCCCTTTAATTCCCAACTACACCAACCTGATGTTGAAGATATCACAGAAGGAGAACTCGTTTATATTCGATTTGTCGGTTATCGAGATCATGATCGAATACTTTGTCCCGCTAAAGTAAGTCGTAACCTACCTAGGGGAGTGTCACATTAATGAGTATGTATGGGCGGGTTTAGGGACTTTGTTTCGCTGTTAATGATAACTTTTGTGCAAAACCCGCCCTGACTAACTTTTGAGTGCGATAACTATTTGACAAATGACAAATGACCAATACAGTTGCCATTGACTTCGGTACGAGCAACACAGTCGTCAGTATACTCGAACCCGATACCAACAATCCCAAAACTATCCGACTCGGTTCACTCTCTCGCCTGTTTAAAACAAACTCAAGTGAATCAGGTATCCCCGTCATTCCTACCCTAGTTTTTATCAAAGACAATAATCAAATACTTCTGGGAGAACAAGTTCGTTCCCAGCGCTTAGGACAATCCCAACCGACTCGCTTTTTTAAAGGGTTTAAACGGGATTTAGCGGCTGATTTTCAACCGCCTCCTCGTCTCATTAATGGTGAATCCTACACCGCTGAATCGGTTTTTGAACAATTTATTCAATCCATCTGGCAGCAACTCAAAGCCCAAAAAATTAACCCCTCTCAGCTTATTTTAACTGTACCTGTGGGCGCATTCGAGCGTTACTTAGATTGGTTTCGCGAGGTGGCACGTCGCCTGGATGTGGAGCAAATCAAACTGGTAGATGAATCCACAGCAGCGGCGTTAGGCTATGCAGTACAGCGTCCTAGTTCCTTAGTATTAGTGGTGGATTTTGGTGGCGGGACACTGGATTTAAGTTTAGTTCGTACTGCACCCCAATTGGATGCAGCCAAGCGCGATCGCGAAACCGTATTACGGGCAGAAGTGTTAGCGAAATCCGATGCATACATCGGGGGAGAAGATGTGGATAGTTGGATTGTTGAAGACTATTTGCATCAGCAAGGATGGTCAAGGGAAGAGATTGGTGAGGTGGGGTGGCAGAATTTATTAGAGTTAGCTGAACGGTTAAAAATTCGCTTATCCAATACTCAGGAGGCGAAGGAGAGTTGGTTAGATGAGGAGACATTTACCTCATATAACTTGCAACTGGATCGGGATAAGTTAGAAGAGATTCTGGAAAATCGCCAGTTTTTGGAACAATTGCGGGAAGCGTTGGATGAAGTTTTGACGATTGCCCTAGGGAAAGGAATTAGTAAGAGTGATATTGAACAGGTGTTGTTAGTGGGGGGGAGTTGTTTAATTCCGGCTGTCCAGCAGTTGATCCGATCCTATTTTGGCAAGACAAAGGTTAAGCTAGATAAGCCCTTTGAAGCCGTGGCATACGGGGCGTTAGCGTTAAATCAAGTGGTGAGTGTGGATGATTATTTGCGCCACAGTTATGCCATTCGCTTATGGGAACCGTATGCTAAAAGTTATTCCTATTTCACCTTATTTGAAAAAGGGATGCAATATCCCTGTGAACGGGGCGAACCGTTAACGTTACAAGTCGCCCTGGAAGGACAACGGGAAATTCGTTTAGATATTGGCGAAGTCGCAGAAATGGCACAAGCTGAAGTGACCTATGATACCTTAGGACGGATGACCAGTAGTCAGTTATCCAAGCAAGCGGCGTATCGTTCTTTGGATAGCGATCGCGAACAGGTTTGTGTAGCGCATTTAGATCCACCGGGACAGGTGGGAGTTGACCGAATTTCCGTTCAATTTGAGGTAGATGAACGGCGGGTTCTGGTGGCGACAGTTAAGGATTTACAGACGGGGAAACTGTTAGTTGAAAAAGGCGCGATCGCGAAATTACAATAGGGCGTTAACTACCGCCGTTATAACCCAGTTCGTGCAGGTGGACTACTGCAACGTGGCGGAAATATTGTAGGGGCGGGTTTAGGGACTAAATTCGGCTATTCCCTAATAAATGAACAACAAAACCCGCCCTAGTGGACTGACACAGCTAAAATTGTGGAATAGATTTTATCATTGAATCGGGCGCACGCCATGCGCCCCTACGGTTTTGGGTCTCCCATTCTAATTCATCAAATAAGGTGTGCCACGCCACTACCTTACAAATGACGTAGCTTGCTTCTCGCGAAGCGAGTATAACGAATGACGAATGACAAATGACAAATGACAAATGACAAATGACAAATGACAAATGACAAATGACAAATGACAAATGACGAATGACGAATGACGAAATTCAGTTATTGGTATAACGGTAAACTTATTCTAGGCGATCGCATCGAACTCGCCATCACTGATCCGGGTTTGATTTACGGCGCGACAACCTTTACCACCCTACGAGTTTACAACCACTCCCTCACCCACCCCTTAACGCATTGGGACGCCCATTGTGCGCGTTTACGTCACAGTTTACAGGTGTTTGGCTGGCAATTCCCCGACTGGGAACGCATCCGCTACGGTGCAGAACAATTACTCCCCTCGTTTCCGGTGTTGAGAATTGTGGTTTTCCCCGATGGGCGAGAATGGATTACGGGGCGTCCTCTCCCCGCTGATTTGAGTGAACGCCAACAGCAGGGAATCATCGCTTGGTTAGCTGAAGTGTCACATTTGCGCCGTTCTTTACCCACCTATAAAACGGGGAATTATTTGGGCGGATGGCTGGCGCTGCAAAACGCCCAACAACTCGGCGCTCAGGAGGCTATATTAGTTGATGATCAGCGGAATTGGTTGGAAACGAGTACGGGGAATCTGTGGGGCGCTAAAGATGGCTGCTGGTGGACACCGCCGATTGAGGAGGGGATATTACCGGGAGTGGCGCGATCGCACCTCATTAGTCGCCTTGAACGACAAGGATTAAAAATTTGCCAAGTTCCTTGGACTCCAAAATTAGTGCAGGAGTTTGACGCGATCGCTTATACCAATAGTGTCATGGAAATCATCCCGATTCATACCGTTCTCACGGCAGATCAACGGTTTGAGTATCGTTCCTGTGCTGGTGGTTTAGCACCGTTGCAGCGTTTATTTGGGGAGTATCAAAAATAATTACAGCCTTCCATTATACCACATCAAGAGGAAATTTGCTAATTCCCCCAGTTTACCAAGAACCAACTTCGCCAAATAGTCTGATAGACGTTAACATTAGTTAATATAATCAGCCGATTCGACGCCATCAGATCACATCCTAAGTCTTAGGAGGAAATTCAGTAGTGAATAAGAAATGGAGAAATGCGGGGCTTTATGCACTACTAGCGATAGTAGTCATCGCCTTGGCAACAACATTTTTAGACCAACCGTCCCAAACGCGGGAAACCTGGAGATACGACCAGTTCATTGATAACGTTAACAGCAAGAAGGTCGAGATCGTTCAACTCAGTTCTGACCGCACTCAGGCAATGGTAACCGCTCAAGACGGTACCCAGTACCAGGTCAACCTGCCTAACGATCCAGAACTAATCAGTATTCTCACCAACAATAACGTAGATATTAAAGTTCGCCCTCAGAGTGATGATGGGTTCTGGTTCAGAACCCTGAGTGGACTCTTCTTCCCGATCCTGCTTCTGGTGGGTTTATTTTTCTTACTGCGGCGGGCGCAAAATGGTCCGGGTTCTCAGGCGATGAACTTCGGCAAATCCAAAGCCCGAGTTCAAATGGAACCGCAAACCCAGGTCACGTTTGGCGATGTCGCCGGGATTGAGCAAGCCAAGCTGGAACTCAACGAAGTGGTTGACTTCCTCAAAAACGCCGATCGCTTCACCGCCATTGGTGCGAAAATTCCCAAAGGCGTGCTGCTGGTTGGACCTCCGGGAACAGGTAAAACCCTCTTAGCGCGTGCTGTTGCTGGGGAAGCTGGTGTACCCTTCTTCTCCATTTCCGGGTCTGAGTTCGTGGAAATGTTCGTCGGTGTGGGTGCGTCTCGTGTCCGCGACTTGTTTGAGCAAGCCAAGAATAGTGCTCCCTGTATCGTATTTATCGATGAAATTGACGCCGTAGGTCGTCAACGGGGTGCTGGCTTAGGCGGCGGTAACGATGAACGGGAGCAAACCCTGAACCAGTTACTGACGGAGATGGATGGATTTGAAGGCAATACGGGTATCATTATTATTGCCGCCACCAACCGTCCTGATGTTCTGGATGCAGCATTATTACGCCCCGGTCGGTTTGACCGTCAGGTGGTCGTGGATCGCCCCGACTACGCCGGACGTTTGGAAATTCTCAACGTTCACGCTCGCGGCAAGACCTTATCCAAGGATGTAGACTTAGAGAAAATTGCCCGTCGGACTCCTGGTTTCACGGGTGCGGATTTATCGAACTTGCTCAACGAAGCGGCGATCTTAGCCGCACGGCGCAACCTCACCGAAATCTCTATGGATGAGGTGAATGACGCCATCGACCGGGTATTGGCTGGACCAGAGAAGAAAGACCGGGTGATGAGCGAGAAGCGCAAGCGGTTAGTCGCGTATCATGAAGCGGGTCACGCGCTGGTGGGTGCGTTAATGCCCGATTATGACCCCGTGCAGAAAATTAGTATTATCCCACGCGGTCGGGCGGGTGGATTAACCTGGTTTACGCCCAGTGAAGACCGGATGGATTCTGGGTTGTATTCCCGTTCCTACCTGCAAAATCAAATGGCGGTAGCGTTGGGGGGACGAATCGCTGAGGAAATTATCTTCGGTGAAGAAGAAGTGACGACGGGGGCGTCGAATGACTTACAGCAAGTCGCCCGTGTCGCCCGACAAATGATCACCCGCTTCGGAATGAGCGATCGCTTGGGTCCTGTGGCACTGGGACGACAGAATGGCAATATGTTCCTAGGACGGGACATTGCCTCTGATCGCGATTTCTCCAACACCACGGCGGCGACAATTGATGAAGAGGTGCGTCAGTTGGTGGATGAAGCCTATCATCGGGCGAAAGATGTCTTAGTGGGTAACAAACACATCCTGGACAAATTATCTGCCATGCTGATTGAGAAAGAAACCGTCGATGCAGAGGAACTGCAAGAACTGTTAGCCGAAAACGACGTGAAGATGGCCGCGATCGTTTAATCCTTAGGTCGGTAATAATAATCTTTAAGGCAGCGTTAGCATACGCTGTCTTTTTTTTGCTAACAATGTTCCAGACGTGCCATGGCTTGTCTGGAAGCAGGAGAAGCTGGTTCTTACTTTTGGGACAACCATCTCTCCAAACCTCTCTCCTGCAAGGATAGAGGCTTTGAATTCTCCTCCTTCCGTGAAAAAAAAGCGCTGTAATTTTTCCCAATGGCTTGTTATGTCAGAACATGGTTTTATGTAGGGGCGGGTTTCACATCTATATTTTCGGTTGCACCCATATGTGACTAAACCCGCCCCGACTCTTGTCGGTTTCGAGTATCAGGACTTACGCACAGCCTCTATTATTCCTCAAACCTTTACGAATGACGTAGCTTGCTTCTCGCGATAGCGAGTATGACAAATGACGAATGACCAAGTGGGTGAAAAGCGAGTAACCTTTCACCATCTCAACTGGCAAGCTTACCAGCAAATCCTGCACGCTTTAGGCGAAAATCGCGCTGCCCGCCTCACTTACAATCTTGGTATTCTGGAGATTACCATACCCCTAGAAGACCACGAATTTGCGGCTCGACTAATTGAATTATTCATTCGCATTTTAGTGGTCGAAATGGGATTAAAAATCAAAACGATGGGATCGACTACCTTAGAACGAGAAGACCTCGATCGCAGTCCAGAACCAGACAATGCTTATTATATTCAAAATCAACATCGTGTCGCTGGGCGCAAAGTCGATCTTCAACATGATCCACCGCCGGATTTAGTGGTTGAAATTGATATCACCCATACCGATATTGACAAATTACAACTCTACGCCAGTTTGGGAGTTCCAGGATTTTGGCGCTATAACGGGCGGATTTGGCGAATTTATCAATGGCAAGCTGGACAATATCAGGAAGTAGAATCTAGTCTAACTTTTCCGTTTATTACCAAAGAAAACCTCTACGACTTTCTCGAACAAGCTCAACAGGACGAAGTAGAAGCAGAACAGGCGTTTCGCGCTTGGGTACGGCAACAGGTTCAACCGTCTTGATTCTTGGGATACTTTTTCCTTGAAATCTTCTGTCCTCTGCTTTTCACTAAGGTGTGATCAGAAAACTGTTCCCTGTTCCCTCACCCTCACCACAATCCTGATTCAGCAATCCCTATAGAGGCACTAAAGTGCCGACTACGAACGAACGAGCAAAATAGTAGGTTGGGTCGAGAAGCGAGACCCAACAAAACTGTTTGTAGTAACTTAATTTTAAAATGAAAAATAAGGAACGCTAGTTCTAACGGGGCAAATATATTTGGAATTAGCCCGCACGAAACAAATATCATTCATTTTGTTGTTGGCGGTTGGCATATCAATGATTACCTTTACCCAGGGTAAACCCCGTTCATCTTTCATAATTGTTGCACCAGCAGGCGCGTTGTCAGCAATGAGAACTGTCTGTTGAGGAAAACGTCGCACCACAGACCATTCTCCGATATTAAAATCATCTTGCCAACCACCAGGGCGAAAGTCTTCTAGCCAAAATTGGCGGAATTCTGGCGAGACGCGACAATTCAAGCCTCTGGGATCAGGATCAACAACCTGCCAACTCCACCAGGTATTCGCGGAGGCGGTATAATCACCTTGAGCGTTGGTTTGGGGTAAGGGTGGCAGTTCATTGGCAAGAAGTTTGCTGGGGAATAGGGCTAACCCCATTGAGATGCCCAAGATCATAGCTTTGAATTTGATTGTCTGAGTTAGATTGGGTTGCATATCTGTAATGCTACTTCTACTTATTGATCCTAGCTTAGAACACTAATCCCGTAATAGAATCATTCCCAAATCAGCTATGGAATATATGGCGCATAAGGGATTAATTTTTGCCAGGTTATTTGTTCATTTATCGGTGAGGCAGGGCGGGTTTTGTTGTTCATTTATGGGTAACAAGTAGATTGAGTGGCTAAACCCGCCCCTACACTTCCGCTCCTACAATTGATGTATAACTTATGATGAGTAAAGAGAAAATTATTTTTAGTACCGATTGGATTACAGTTAAGGAAACAGCTTGGGGGTATCACTACCTAGAACGCAAGGGACGAGATTCTGTGGCGATATTTCTGATTAGAAAACGTCAGAGGAACAGAGGAGACTATGAGGTTCTGATTAGACAGCAGCCCCTTTGTATCCATATTCCCGATATTAATCAAGAGCATAAACTCTATCCTTGTCCCATTACGGGGGGTATCGATGCAGGGGAGTCGCCAGAGGAAGCGGCGATTAGAGAGGTGCATGAAGAAGCGGGATTTTCGGTTCAGGTTTTGCCGTTGGGGAAGTATATTGTCGGAAGTCAAACTAATGAAATTTGTTATATGTATTATGCCGATGTAACGGGTGTAGAGCCGGGGATTGCACAGCAAGATGGTAGTTATTTTGAATCGATTAGCCATAATGAATGGCATCCGTTGGATTATTTGAATCAATGCGATTATTCAGCTTGTCAGATTGGGTATTTTCGGCTCAAATCTATTCTTGGATAAGCACTGATTAAGCCCTGAACTAAAGCCCTGAACTAAAGTACTCGAAGAGAAGCCGCTTCGCGTCTACGGGCTAAAAGCTAAAACCCGTTAAAACGGGTTCAAAGTCTTACTTAGTAAGCTCAAGTAAGCTTTGTTAGGTTTTCTACGTCAACCCAACCTACTGGTGTGGCACAGCTAATTTAATGGATTCGCATTTTCGGATAGCACGCTTTGTGCGCCCAGAAAACCCGTAAAATCTATTCCACGTACACGACGCAAACCCTACACCTGGTAAGGGCACGGCAATGCCGTGTCCCTACAGTGATACATTTATCACAGATTTAAGCAAATTCGAGGGTGGGATTTGTATCATTACCGACGAACTTTTTGATTACATTCCCATAAAGTACTTCACACCAAGCCAGCCGCTCGCAGTCGCAGATGTAGTGGAGTGGATACGGGCGATCGTGGCAATAAATAATGGGAATACTGACAACGACTCCATTTTGCCAAGCAAGCCTCGTAGTCTCCTTCCCAGGCTCTCGTGGCTCTTGTTCCCAGCTCTGAGAAGGGAATGCACTTTGGCAGGCTCTGCCTCCCGTAAGAAACAAGACATAATTGCTTCATTTTTTTCTCAAAAAGTTCTCGCTTAGGCTTGAGGCTTAACGTTTGAGTGAACTATAGTGTCCTTAATACCCAATCTGGGTTGACTACCCCCTTAATAATCCCGTCCGCGCAGGTGGACTTTGTTTGTATGGTTCCGTGACTTTCAGTCGCCTGGGCAAAAATGAGGTTACTTATCAACCTGGACTATGCCATTTCTATTAAATTCTGAAAATATTTTTGATTATTTAGTTGAGCATCAACTCGCTCCACAGCCAGACAAAGCTATGAGTCAGGTTGAACCCATTGCGGCGAAAAACTTTAACCTATTAGTCATCTATTAGTCACCTTTCCTAATAGTCATAAACTTCTAGTTAAACAGGAACGGCATAATCAAGAAGGAAAAGCCGCTGGTGAATTTTTGGGTGAGTGGCACATTCAAGCATTATTACAGCAATTTCCGCAACTGGACTCCCTGCGCCCATTTCTGCCCCAAGTGCTGCATTTTGATCGGGAAAACTCTATTCTTGTCTGCCGTTACCTGGATGATTACCAGGATTTAATGGAGTTCTACACTAAGGAAAATCGCTTTCCTACAGAAATTGCGGTTGAAGCTAGCTAAGGGGAGCATGTTTTGGGAAATATAATCCTCGAATAGGATATAACTGCAGTAGTTTTGTCTTTTTCTTCAGGATATTGAACTTGAAAGAAGAGAACGACAGTTAATTGGCTATGTCTTGGAGTTTTATCACGTTACGATTTTTGTCCGTGAATACTGATTCCAAGGAGAGAGTTTAGAATTGTATGAGTTTATTAGTGTAAGTTTTATGTCTATTAAAAATAGTTAAATTTATAGACAAAGTAAATTATATTCACTACTATTGACTTAGAAACAAAAATGAAAAAATTTACTTAGGGAGACTCGTAAATGGCTAGAATCGCAATTTCTAATTTATTCCCTACTCATACTAATTTTTCATTAGATATCGGGGAACTGGATAACAGTGAAATGAAAGCTGTTACTGGTGGCTTTGTTGTTACTGTACCTGTTGGGATTGCTATTGGTAGTGCTTTCTTAACTGGCGTTGGGATTGGTGTTACTCTCTACGGGGTTATCAAGGACTAATCTTGGGAATGCAAACTTAACTTTAAGAGAAGGGAACAGTAAACCATCTCTAGTCGAACAGCAAGATTTTGCTCAAGTTACATACTAAGGATGAGCTAAAAATGAACCTGATTGAGATTCGTGACATTCAACAGAACGATAGCTACCTCGAACAACTCAAGGACAGTGACCTAAAAGCAGTTACTGGCGGTGCTGTCTGCGGTGGATTGTGCGTTGCTGGTATCATCGTTCTTGCTGGTGCAGCAGGAGTCGGTGTCGGCTACGGAGTTGCCGCTTGGCTTGATTAAGGTCGATAGGTCATTGATAAAGAGCTTGTCTTCAGAAGAAGACAAGCATCCCTTCATTGTTGTCCGTAAGTTAGTATTGATCGCAACATGAAAACTACCCAGTTCTATGAAAAATTAGGAACAAGTAACGATAGAATTCGGTCATGAATACTTAAACGATGTCCTAGAGGATATCTCTACGGCTAAGTTTTTGTCTTTTAAGACTGGTAAATTCAGATAGCATAACGGTAATTGTAGGAATGAATAAATCGAACATGTCGGTAGTATGGATTGCATGTGCATTTGCTTTTCTAATCGGTACGGCAATTGGTATAGGACTATATGCTGTAACCGCAAAATCTTCGACCGAAGAAGCCGCAACCCAGTCTCTCTCCAAGGTGAATTCTGAACCTCAGGCATCTCGCGCTCAAGAGCAGGATTGAAGCTCCAACAACCATCGGGTCAGAATCTCCGCCTTCTACAAGACGCTTGTCTTGGTCGGGGTCGAATCCCCGTCCAAGACCTTCCCTACACCTCACACCCTACAAAAGAAAGCTAAGCGCCCAGTCAATAGAGTTTTTGAGAATTTAGGACGTTACATTTGAAAGTAATAACCTATACAGCTTGGCTATTTAATTTGAGATTAGTAACAACTTCAACTGTTGCAGTTTGTTGCTTCAGCCAGCCAGCAAACAAATCAGAAATAATTTGATAGCGCAACTTATTATCCAATTCCGGCTCAATAATCTCCTCCACCAAAACCAGATGCACCCCCTTAGCCGTCACAATCGGCTTAAGCACCTGTGGCGGCGTAGCCGCAAAAACAGCAGCCGAAACCTCCGGTTTCAACTCCTGACGGCGCACCATCCCCCGATATCCCCCCTTTCGGCGTAACTCTGTATCCTGAATGTATTGCTGAGCAATATCATGGAAACTCATCTCATCTTCCTGAAGCGCATAAAACAGTTCCATCGCTAAATCCTCATCATCCAGCACCACCTCATACATCACCACACCTGCATAATCCAACTGATGCTCGAAAAAGTAAGGTTCAACCTTATCCACAAATAAATGAGCCGCTAACTTTCCAGAAATGACGGTGTAATAGACAAGTTCTTCAAAATCATCCAGAGACATCCCCCGTTTTTCCAACCACACCCAAGTCTCATCAGCACCATTGAGTTTATTTATTAACCGCATTTGATCTGCGGCTTGCTGAAGTTCGTGAGTCTCCACTTTTATCCCCACCTCTTCGGCGGTAGCGAGAATCACCTGGCGGCTAACAATTTGCTCAATTATCTCAGGAATCCGAAGGGATAGCTTAACTTGATGCAGAATATCTTCGCTGGTAATCGTAATGGATTGTAGCATGATAAACCTCTAATAATTAAAACCTCAGACAAAAGGCGTTCACAAAAATCTATATCCCTACTTGGTACGTCTTAAACTGAGATATTGCACCAGTTGCAATAGGCTTTGTTTAGCCTGGGTTAGGCGGTAGCCACCCACCAAAATATTGAGCAGCGGTGCGTTACGCTTCGCTAACGCACCCTACAATTTTAACCCACCTTGCTGTAACTTTTTAAAGGGGTCAAGAATAAAGTCAATAATCCGACGCTGGCGAACAATAACTTCTGCTGTTGCCGTATCTCCTGGGCGTAAAGGAACACATTTATTGGCTGTGGGTATACAATCTTGTTTGAGTTCAATTTCCAGGTCATAATTCGCCACTTGACCCTGTTCCGTTTCCGTCACCTTAGACGTGGGTGAAATCTCCGTTAACGTTCCTTCCACCACACCATAATCCTGAAACGGATAGGCATCAAACTTCAACTTCACTGGCAAACCTTCCCGCAACGAACCACTCTCATTCGTCGCCATTTGCGCCCGAATCACTAACGCAGAATCCTCTGGAGCAATCTCCGCAATTTTAGTCCCCTGCTGCACCACCGCCCCCGCTCCTTGAATCGGTAATTCAAACAGCGTACCCTTCAATGGCGCTTCAATAATACGTTGGTCTAACTGAAACTTCAAGGATTCAATTTGACGCTTACTCTGAGCTACCTCTGCCTTCAGAGTCGCCCGTTCTGTTTCCAAGTTATTAAGCTGTTCCTCTATTTTTAGAACCGCCAGCTTACCGGAATGGGTTAAACTCTGATAACTCCGCTCCTGTTCTTTTAGTCGTAACTCTGCCTGTTCAATATCCGCTTGAACTTGCTGAATTGTCCGCTGATAACTACTCCTTTGCTCCGCTAAACGTAGCTTCCCCTGCTCCATATCCGACTTTGCCTGTTCATACAAACCTTGCCGTTCCTGTACCATATCTTCTCGGTTAACCACCTGAATTTCGGACACAATTCCTGCCTCCATAGCATCCCGATAACGCTCGACTTCCCGCTGAGCATTAGCTAAACGAGTCTCGATAATTTCCGCAGATGTTTGATTCAGCTTCAGATTCTGCTGAGCCTGTTCTACTTGTGCCAACTTTTCCTGTTTTTGTAAGTCAGAGGAATTCCTCAAGGCATCAATATTCTGCTGCGCTTGGTCAATTTGCACTCGCTTTTCTAAAGCCTGACCTTAATTTCCGCTACCGTCCCAGCGACAGCCGCATCGAGTTGGACTGTTTTCCCTTTAGGTTCCAGTCGCCCTCTGGCTGTCCCGGTTTCATCTACTTTAAACAGGATTGCCCAAGGTAAAACAATAGAGACAAATACGACTAAAAAATACAGCAATCCCCTTGTCCACACTTGGGGCAACGTATCGAGTAATTCCTTCGTCGCAAACGACCAATCATCGGTGGCTATTGCTGGTGTTGAGGCGGTTAATTCCGCTTCCTGTCGTTGAGTTGGCATCTGTCCATTCAATGAATTTGGCATAATTTTGTCCTTCGTAAAAACACTGATTTCACGGATTTATTGTCCAGATGGAGGTAGGGGGTGAGAGTTTAGTCACACTGATGACACTGATAGGTTAGTTCTCGCATTTAGAGAGGATAATAAAGTCATTATCCTGCCAATTCCTCTCTTGACCTCTACGCCAACCTCTACGTACCTCTGCGTTGAAAAAAATCATCCCGTAACATCCAACTGTTGCTGATTCAGATAAAAATAATGCCCCCGCTTCTTCATCAACTCCTCATGAGTTCCACTTTCAATCAACACCCCCCGATCCAACACCAAAATCTGATCCGCATTCCGTACCGTAGAAAGACGATGAGCAATCACCAACGTTGTCCTCCCCTGGAAAATCCCACTCAAATTCCGCTGAATAATCCTTTCCGACTCCGCATCTAAATGAGACGTCGCCTCATCCAAAACCAACAACCGAGGATTCCCCAACAACGCCCGCGCGATCGCAATTCGTTGTCGCTGTCCCCCTGATAACATCCCCCCGCCTTCCCCAATCTGAGTTTCATACCCCATCGGTAACTGCTTAATAAACTCATCCGCCCCCGCCAACCGCGCCGCCTCCATAATTTCTTCCAACCTAGCTCCAGGATGTCCTAAACTAATATTTTCCCGAATCGTACCGCCAAATAAAAACGTATCTTGGTCAACCACCCCCACCTGCTGACGTAACGAACGCAACGACAAACTGGTAATATCATGCCCATCAATCAACACCTTTCCCTCCGTCGGCGGATACAATCCCAAAACCAACTTAGACACCGTCGTTTTCCCCGAACCACTGCGCCCCACCAACGCCACCATTTGCCCCGACTTCACCTCAAAGGAGAGATTTTCCAACACATTACTATCACTCTCCGGATGATAGCGAAACGTCACATTATCAAACCGAACATCACCCCGCATCAGCGGTAACGTCGCCCTCGCTTGTTCCTGTAAATCCTCCTCCGGTTCCGCATCCAAAACATCATTAATCCGTTCTACGGCAATTACCACCTCCTGCAACTGATTCCACAACACCGTCAACCGTTGGAACGGCATAATAATATTCCCCAACAGCATATTAAATGCCACCAATTGCCCAATCGTTAACTGATTCTGAATCACCAAATGCGCCCCAAACCACAGCAACGCCGTCGTTGCCACCGCTTCAATCGTGTTACTAAAGATTTGCAGGCGATTGCCAATTACTTGCCCAGAAAACCCCGTCTTAATCTCCTGATTTAATAACTCCTCCCAATGCCAACGCACCGTCTGTTCCACCGCCGTAGCTTTCACTGTCCGCACCCCGGAAAGGGCTTCAATTAGATAACTATTCTCCGTGGCATAGGTATTAAAAATCTCCCGGGAAATCCGCCGTAAAAACGGTGTCGCGATCAACGCCAATAGGAAAAACGGTGGCACGATCGCTAACGCCAGTAGCGCCATCTTCCAGCTATACCAAACCATCAATCCCACATAGATAAACACCGTAAGTAAATCCAGTAGAATCGATAGCGCCTCACCAGAAAGAAACCGTTCAATCTTGCGATTTTCCTGTACCCGTGAGATAATATCCCCCACATAACGGGACTCAAAGAAACCCAACGGCAAGCGAAACGTATGGCGGATAAACCCGACAATCAGCGCCAAGTCTAACTTATTCGCCGTATGGTCTAGCAGATACTGACGCAACCCCAACATTGCCACCCGAAACAGGCTAAACATCAGCAAGCCAATCCCCACCGCCATTAAGGTTAAACCCGATCGCTGTACCACCACCCGGTCTAAAATTAACTGGGTAAATAGGGGCGTCACCAATCCAAATATCTGGATAAATAAGGATGCGACAAATACCTCCAGCATCACCAAGCCATGAGGCTTGATTAACTCAAAGAACTGCCAGAAGGGCGTCGTACTCTCTTTTTCATCCTTAAATAACGCCGTCGGTTGCAGCAGCAGCGCATAGCCCGTCCAATTCTGCTTAAATTCCCAGTGACTTAAGGTTTTCTGACCAATAGCCGGATCAGCGACAACAACCAGCTTCCGAGTAATTTCATAGACAACAATATAGTGCTTCCCTTCCCAGTGAACAATTGCCGGTAATTTCTGCTTTGCCAACTGATCCAGACTCGCTTTTACAGGGCGAGTGGAAAAGCCAATACTTTCCGCCGCCGCCGATAGTCCCCGCAGCGACGCCCCATTGTGGTCAACATTAGCAATATCCCGCAAGCGATTCAAACTAAAGCGTTTCCCCCAATAGCGAGACACCATCACCAAACAAGCCGCACCGCAATCCGACGCACTCTGCTGGGCAAAATAGGGATAGCGGCGAATCACCCGTTGTAATAAATGCCCGACTTGCTGAGTTGGGTTGGGGAAGTAGGCTTTACTAATCTTTTTTGGAGAGGTTGACGCGGGGATAGCGGGGATAGCCGGATGTGGCGGGGTGGAGGGTGTTGCATTCCCCTGATTGCCCTCAACCCTCTCCGGTTCAACCAGTTGGGAATTCCGCCGCTGCGCCTTATCCCACAACTGCTCTCGGATTTGAGGATAGTTCGCCATCAAGGACAATACTACCTCACCCGGAATCAAGCACAAGTGCAAATTCACCGACGCCCTAGCTGAATACGGCTGAAACCCCGCTTCGGGAAACACAGTAAATTCGCCAAAGGAGTCACCAACATCCAGAGTGGCAATTAATTCACCCCCTTGGTCGATTAACCTCACCTTACCCCCTGTGACAATATAAAGACCCGCCTCCGCCTCTGTTCCCTGCCAAAACTTGCCCACTTTCGGGGTTAGGGATTTAAATTGAGGGAGATAATCCTGAAATTCGCTGGCTGAAAGGGAATACCCCAGCGTATGATTGAGCTGTTCTAGAGAAACCAACTGCGTGGATGAATGTTGCTCCATGACCGTAGATGTCTCTATTTTCCGCTGATTTGGCGACGTGAAGTGACTCTAATTCTTGAGCATCAGCCACAGACGCCGATGGCAAGTCCCGAATGGAAATGCTGGTAACCCTTTGTGGTGTCTGTTCTGGGGTATGGCTGGGTTTTTGTCGCGTGGACAATCCTATTTGTGTGAGCAGTCGGTTAATGTGGCGAGCGCTCACTTGAATGCCAAACTCTTGCGCCAGATGCTTAGCCAGCCAGTTCGCTGTCCAACGCCGAAATGAATAGCCAAATTCACGGGGACTCCGGGAAACCAGTTCTTGCAGCCGCTCTAGATAGTCCTCATTTACAGCTTTCGGGCGACCCCGTGGGCTATCCTGCCATTTGTGCGCCATCCCACTGTGCGCCATCAAAATCCAATGCCGTGCTGTGGCTGGACAACATCCCAAACGTTTACAGATTTCGGTTTGAGTTTTGCCTTCATCCGCCAGCAGCATAATTTCAATGCGCTGGCGGTAATGTTCGGCTAAATCCCCTTGCAAACTTTTTTGTAGCTGTTTGCGCTGAAAGGGTGTAAGATACAAACTTGACGTTTTCAAGGCTATCTCTCCTAGTCAATATTCCTAACTTTCCGCACGCTGATGTCTCCTCATGCGTATTTTGAGGCATTACTGATGGATGATCGATAGGTGACTACTGTAAGCGGCAGAAATCAGCCAGCCGTTTCTATCCTGACGAGTGATTTATCATGTCTAGACCAATCCTCTTGGTCGTGGAAAACATCTGACATCTTGCACTAGACTAAAAATTAACTAGAGCAAACTTATCCAGTAAGGATGTAGACACCATTCATACATTACTGTATGTCGATATACAAATTGCTAGAAACACTGTTGTGCCAATAGGAATGATTAGCTTCGTCTATTTTACACTTGCCGAGAAAAAAATGGTGCATTCGATCAAAAAAACTGCCGACTTATTCTCAACATGCCGCATCGCCGCAGGTGTCATCCTACGGATTTTATATCATGTCCTGACGATTACCCATAATTGCAATGCTGTAATAACAAGGGTTTCAGGCGTTTTTATTCGGGGTGTTTGACCGGACATGATATTACAGGCAATAAGCAACAGCCAATTCAAGAGTCACACAACCAGTAGGGGCACGGCAGTGCCCATTGGTGTCAACTTAAGGTGAAAGCTCGGTTGAGCAAGGGTGTCGGGTGTCGGGTGTCGGGTGTCGTGTGTCGGGGTTCAGGATGGTTTTGTCTGTTGGAGTCGAAATATCCTCACACCTTCCTCAATTCACCTCACCTATTCATCCACAATGTTTTTTTCAAACAGTTTCCGTTTAATACATAGCTCCCCAACATTGCTCGCTTTCCCCCACACCCCACACCCCATACCCCACACCCAGTATCCTATCGTGGGTAATGTGGCTTAAGTTGACACCCATGCACGTCGGTGCGCCCCTACGGTTTCTTGTTTAGGTGTGCCACGCTACTGTCTTTTGGCTGTATTGTTTTAGTAATGAAGTAGTGCATTAA
>NZ_JAVKEA010000064.1:0-9585 GCF_040221695.1 Coleofasciculus sp. E2-BRE-01
TATTGCCACGCTGTCACATCGCCTTGAAATCAATTTCAAGGCTTATAGCAAAAGTCCGTTAAAACGGACTAGCTAATACATAATTGCTCCTCTGAATAGAATCATGTTTTAATAATCCGGATGAGCTTGTATTTTTACTGAGTCGTCTTCAGACGACTTTGGCTATGAGGCTGGGAATTGATTCCCAGGCGGATGAGCGGGTTACTTTAGAGGTTATCGATCGATACTCACATTAAATAATGTAGTATCTTCACGGGTACTCCAATAATCCTTACCCTGGATCTGCCTCAGTTGATCGTCTAACGTTTGAACCACCTGATTCAAAGACATTTGTTTGTAATAGCGGAAATTCTCGATAAATATTTTGTCATCCAAACTAAGTTGACTATAGCTTTGATATAATAAAGCGTGATATCTGGCGGTAGCCGCTTGGAGTAATTGTTGGTAGGTATCTTCAGGCATAAGTCTAGAGGGGTAGACAAACTTTGAATTATCAGTAATTTTTATTTTGACTGATCACAATTAACAATCGCCTCAGTCTTCATACGGATTTTTGAGTCAGCATAATTTCCCAAAATAAGGGAATTACGCGATTCCACGGAATCAAGGTGTCTCCAATGTTAAGCAATCGAAAGAAAAATCCTGGCAGCGAGAGATAGCTACCAGGGAACTGCATCTACAACTGAGAGTTTGCTTCCTTGTCCTTGCTTTTTAAGCATAGTTCCTTACTCTAGGAGTTAGAATCAGTGAAATTGCGGAATTTTCGCGATCGCTTCTGCCCAGATTACCGAGAAGTACATAAGGGCTTGGGCTTATCGTTTTGTTATGGAGGATGGGAGAGATGGAGGAGTCGGGGCGGGTTGCGAAGAATTCCCCAGTCACTAATCCCTAATCACCAATCACTATATGAAACTTAATATTCTGGCTATCCTCTTACTTTTCACACCCTTTTGGTCAGCCACTCCTCTAAACGCGGAAAATCCTGACCATCTGAAACAGTTACAAGACACTGGCGAATGTTCTACCTGTGACTTAACCAATGCCAATTTGAGTAATACTAACCTGAGTCATAGTATCTTGACTTATGCCGACCTGAGTCAAGCCAATCTCACTCAAGCGATTCTCAGTGATGCTAACCTCAAATATGCTGACCTGATTAATGCTAACCTCAGCAATGCTGACTTAAAAAATGCTGATCTCACCCAAGCCTTTCTCGGTGGTGCAGATCTCAGGGGTGCAGATCTCAGAGAAGCTAACTTCAAAGCGGCTAATCTAAGTAATGCTATTCTAATTGGTGCTAACTTAACCCAAACGCAGTTAAGTTTAGCCAACTTGAGTGAAGCCAATCTGTCTCAATCGATTCTCACTCTAGCGGAACTCAGAGGCGCTGATCTCAGACGTGCCAATCTAGATAAGGCTAGACTCAATGGTGCTAATCTAAAAGCCGCTAATCTTAGAGAAGCGAACCTGAGTAATGCCAGACTTAATAACACGAATTTAAATGGTGCTTACCTCAGAGGTGCTGATTTAAGTAATAGTTTCTTAACCAATGCTGATTTGCGCGAAGCGAACCTCTGGGAGGTTGACCTGAGTCGTGCTAATTTACAAGATGCTGATTTAACTGGTGCAGTGTTTTGTAATACTACTCTACCCGATAGAACTATTTCTAATCGCGATTGTCTCTAATTTGGCGCAGGGCAATCCTAATTTTCAACGAGGGTGTCCCTGCTTCCCCTGCTCCCCCTGCTTCCCCTGCTCCCCCTGCTTCCCCTGCTCCCCCTGCTACCCCTGCTTCCCCTGCTCCCCCTGCTTCCCCTGCTCCTCCTGCTTCCCCTGCTCCTCCTGCTTCCCCTGCTCCTCCTGCTTTGCAGCGTAAGTTAACCCCCTTACCCCTATTTCCCGAATCACCACTAAACTTTATCCTGATAGAGATAAGCATCGAATAACAGGAGACAGTTTTGGTTACCACCTCGTCCTGGACAACCACGAAATCAGAAGAAATTTTCCAAACTGCCCAAAACCTGATGCCGGGGGGTGTCAGTTCCCCGGTTCGGGCATTTAAGTCTGTTGGCGGACAACCCATTGTATTTGACCGGGTTAAGGGTGCCTACATCTGGGATGTCGATGGCAATCAGTACATTGACTATGTTGGCACTTGGGGACCCGCCATTTGCGGTCATGCCCACTCAGAGGTCATTTCCGCCCTGCACGACGCTCTAGAAAAAGGCACAAGCTTTGGTGCCCCTTCTGCGCTAGAGAACGTTTTAGCCTCCATGGTGATTGAAGCCGTTCCCAGTATCGACATGGTGCGGTTTGTCAATTCCGGTACGGAAGCTTGTATGGCAGTCATTCGCCTGATGCGTGCATTTACAGGCAGAGATAAAATTATCAAATTCTCTGGCTGTTACCATGGTCACGCCGATATGCTGCTCGTGCAAGCGGGTTCTGGGGTTGCTACCCTTGGCTTACCTGACTCTCCCGGTGTCCCTAAATCGGCAACAAGCAGTACCCTGACTGCCATTTACAACGATTTGGAATCCGTTAAATCTCTCTTTGAAGCCAATCCAGATAGTATTGCTGGGGTGATTCTTGAACCCGTAGTTGGTAACTCTGGCTTTGTTCCCCCTGATACCGGATTTCTGGAAGGCTTACGCCTGATTACTCAGGAACATGGTTCCCTGTTAGTCTTTGATGAAGTGATGACGGGGTTCCGGATTGCCTACGGCGGCGCTCAAGAAAAATTTGGCGTCACTCCCGATTTAACCACATTGGGTAAAGTGATTGGTGGGGGTTTACCCGTGGGTGCTTATGGGGGACGTAAAGATATCATGTCCATGGTTGCACCCGCCGGTCCCATGTACCAAGCAGGCACTCTTTCCGGTAATCCCTTGGCGATGACGGCTGGGATTAAAACCCTGGAGTTACTGCAAAAACCTGGAACTTACGAACAGCTTGACAAAATCACTAAAAAGCTGTCCGAGGGGTTATTACAAATTGCAAAGGAAACCGGACATCCTGCCTGTGGTGGACAAATTAGTGCTATGTTTGGCATGTTCTTCACCGTAGGTCCCGTGCGTAATTACGACGATGCCAAAAAGTCGGATTTAGCCAAGTTCAGCCGCTTCCATCGGGGCATGTTAGAACGGGGAATTTATTTAGCACCGTCCCAGTTTGAGGCAGGATTTACCTCATTGGCGCACACGGATGAGGATATTGACCGCACGCTAGAAGCCGCGCGGGAGGTTATGTCGAGTCTGTAGGGATTCGGTAGGATACTGTTACCGTTTCACGATTAGTATTCTAGGAATAAGGGGAATTTACAAATTCCCCTTACTTATTCTTTAAAAATAAAGATTGCCTAAATTTTTAGGGAAAAAAGGTACAAAAATCACTCTAATTAACTTAACGTCTAAAAAGTTGTATAACCGGTGAAGGCTTAAACGATTAAAATGTATAGAATTTTATTAACCTTAACACTCCTGGCTATTCTAGAACTATGGGGTTACTGCATAGACTTGCCAAAACTCGCAATAGCTGCCGACTTTCAAACCCAGCAAATCGAATCCTTAGAACCGTCTGTTCCTCTGTTCGATAACCTGGGCAACTACCATCATCCCATTTCCAGCGACTCAGACTTAGCACAACGCTATTTTGATCAAGGATTAATCCTCACCTACGGATTTAACCACGCTGAAGCCGCCCGTTCTTTCCGAGAAGCCACCCGACTTGATCCGAACTGTGCGATGTGTTATTGGGGAGTTGCGCTGGTTCTGGGACCGAATATTAATGCAGCAATGAATACCGATGCTGTACCCGAATCTTGGCAGGCATTGCAAAATGCCTTAGAACGTAGCCAAAATGCCAGCAATCAAGAACAAGCCTATATCCAAGCTTTGGCAAAGCGCTACTCTTTAGATCCACGGGCTGATCGCCCATCTCTAGATATTGCCTATGTTCAGGCAATGCGAGACGTCAGCCAACGTTATCCAGACGACTTAGATGCAGCCACTCTATTTGCCGAAGCCTTAATGGATACAATGCCTTGGGATTATTGGATAGACGGTAAACCTAAACCGAAAACCCAAGAAATCCTAGCGACGTTAGACTCGGTTCTCGATCGCAACCCTAATCATCCCGGTGCAAACCACCTCTATATCCATACCGTTGAAGCCTCACCTGAACCCGATCGCGCTATCCCTTGTGCGGATCGCCTGCGTAACCTGGTTCCGGGTTCTGGACATCTCGTTCACATGCCATCCCACGTTTATATCCGTGTTGGGCGCTATCATGATGCGGCAATTGCCAATCAACGAGCGATCGCGGTTGACCAAAACTATATCACCCAGTCCTCCACACCCGGATTATATCGATCAGCTTACATTCCCCATAACCCTCATTTTCTCTGGGCAAGCGCATCGATGGAAGGGCGGAGTGAAGTGGCGATGCAAGCCGCACGCCATACAGCCGCTATGGTGGATCAGCATAAGATGCGCCAGCCAGAGTATGACACACTCCAGCACTACTATCTGATTCCCCTTTACACACTAGCTCGGTTTGGCAAGTGGGATGAAATTCTGGCAGAACCCTCACCAGGACAGGAACTCAAATATCCAACAGGAGTTTGGCATTATGCTCGTGGCATGGCATTTTTAAGCAAAGGTCAGTTAGACCCAGCTACAGAGGAACTGAACCAGTTAAACGCGATCGCGGCTGATCCAGAGTTGGCTAAAATGCTCATCTGGGATATCAATTCTACAGCGAATTTGTTGCACATTGCCTCTGAAGTTTTAGCCGGAGAATTGGCAGCTAAACAGGCAGATTATGAATCCGCGATCGCCCACTTACAAATGGCAGTCCGTCTTCAAGATGAACTACGCTACGATGAGCCAGAAACTTGGTATTATCCTGTGCGACAATCCTTAGGTGCTGTCTTATTAGACGCGGATCAAACGGCTACAGCCGAACAAGTCTACCGCCAAGACTTAGAAATTCATCCCAATAACGGCTGGTCATTGTTTGGACTTGCTCAAAGCTTACAGGCACAAGGAAAAATACAGGAAGCTAGGGCGGTACAAGAACGGTTTCAAGAGGCTTGGAAATATGCCGATGTAATACTAACAGCTTCGCGATTTTAAAATTTTAACCAAGTTGTAGAGACCTAGCACACTAAGTCTCTACAAATATTCGCGAACACAGAATCTTCCCTCGACAGAGGGTTGAAACCATTGTCCATTGCCCATGACACACCGAGCGAAGCGTTCGACTGAGCGCTCACGCCGAAGTCCGAGGTGTTGCCTATTCCCTATTCCCTATTCCCTCTACCCACCACAAGACTTATTCAGCACACCCTATCTATGTCTTCTATCGATAATTCGTAAATTGCAGCGCCACGGGCAATTCCTCTTGTTTCAAGCGCTGGATAATTTGTTGTAAATCATCTTTGGATTTACTTGACACTCTAACCGCATCGCCTTGAATCGAGGCTTGTACTTTTTTGAATTCATCCCGAATCAGTTTGGCGATTTTTTTGCCAATATCTTGGCTAATTCCTTTTTGCAGTTTAATTTCTTGGCGTACTCGATTGCCACTCGCTGATTCAACTTTGCCGTAGTCGAAAATTTTCGGAGAGAGGTTGCGTTTAGTGGCTTTGGTCAACAGAATGTTATGTACAGTATCTAGGGTGAATTCGCTATCGGTGTTCACAGTAATTGTCTCATCACCCAAGTCAACGGTTGTCTTGGTGTCTTTCAAGTCATAACGGTTGCTGATTTCGCGATTGGTTTGGTCTAAGGCATTCACCAACTCTTGTCGGTCAAAATCACTGACGATATCAAATGAATAGGTTGAAGCCATAATCTAAAGATGTGAGCGCATTCAGATGGTACAGTTATCTCCTTATACCGCTAAACCTAGCCGCTTTCAATATCGAATGCGACTGATGATTATTTTGTCATTCCCTAAAACCGTGAAAGTGGAGGGTAAGGACACGACAATGCCGTGTCCCGACGATGCAACTGGCGGCAACTGAGAAAACAGGGGTATGCCCCCTGTCACGATTGACAAGCTTACAGTTTCTTATCCCGATCGCGACGACGGCGATCGCGCCATTCAACAGCGGTTAAGTAAACGACACCCCCCGTCACTAGGACTAAGAGTCCCGCTGCCGCGACAAACACTACGGTAAAAACAGAACCTTCCACAATCTCTCTAGAATCCGTTACGAGCCCAGACTACCATCGCAATTGACCAAGTGAACAGAACCAGAGTGGCGACCCAGCCTAATGACAAAATATCCATCGTGCTTTATGAGTAGTGATTAAGAAATGACTCCAAAGTTTATGATAATTCAATTTGAACCGTCTTTGACCACCAGGAGCGAAAGTCGTGAACTCTTCCTTTGACCCCACTGACGCTGAACGGATCGAATCCCTGAAAGCGGCTATCCTGGGGGGATTATCCCTAGCCTTAACCTATTGTGCGATCGCGCTGTTGCACTCGCTGCTGCTATCCACCCTGTCGCCTGCCCTCAGCTTACTGGATGTCCAGGCTAATCTAACCCTATTGATCAAAGTCGCGATCGCGTTTTTGTCTGGCTTCTTATTCGGTGTCACCTACCGCTACGCCATCCGGGATGACCAAAATCCCCAACTGAAAGCGGGAGTCGTGTTCGCGTTTGGTTTGGTGCGGGGTTTGGCGGTAATAGAGGGACAGCCGGATATCACCGATACCGTTTGGGTTTGGGGTATCTTAGTCAGCGAGAGTCTCATCGAATTTGCGATCGCCCGTTTTACTCTCGACTGGGCAATTCAGCGCCGTTGGATCAAACCCTTCACGTCAAACTGAGTTCCTCAAACTCCGGATAGCCATACATCTGCGCCCGATCAATCGCCGCCAGGACTTTATTATTCGCCGCATCTGAAAATAGACATTGACACACCAACTGGGCGACATCGGCGCGATGAATTGTTCCCGCCACCTTTTGATTTTCTGTCACCACACCATTTCCGGTTGCAGGTTCTGACTTCAACCCACCAGGTCGAATCACAGTATAGGTCAGTCCGCTATCCTTCAAATAGTTCTCCGCTTGTTCTTTTTCAATGAGTACAGGCTTCAACGTGGTCAACGCTTGGGGGGGTAAGGAGATCGCACTCTCACCACTACCAATCGAGGAAATCAGGATAAACTTTTGTACCTTAGCCTTGACAGCCGCATCAATTAAATGCTTGTTGCCAAAAAAATCCGCTCGTTGACCATCCTTGGGTAAGCCACCTATCGTACTGATCACCGCCTGAATCGGTTGATCTCCCAGCATGGTTTGTTCAACCGTTGCCGCATCTAGGGCATCTCCCATTACCACCTGAATCCCCATCGCTTCTAACTCTGGGCGAGAGTCCGGGGAACGCAACAGGGCTTTAACCTTCTGGTTTTGCTCAACCAGGTATTTGGCGATTTCTCGACCCACCCCGCGACTAGCGCCTGCGAGAAAAATATAAGACTTATCTGTTTCAATCATCTGTCCTTCCTTAGAGAAAGAGAAAATTCGTTCTCTGTTTTCACTTTAATTTCACAATTACCCACTATCTTAAAAATAACTGTGACCAAGTAGAAACGTTGCATGCAACGTCTCTACATAAATGATGCCGCAATTCCTAATCGATGTGTCTACTGCTATATCGGGTGTAACTAGCGCTTTGATCTAAGCAAAATCTTGACAAAATTAGGCTCTGCCCTAAAATTTAGGTAAATTCCGGCAATTTTCGTGGACATTCTCACGAAAACTTCGGTAAAGTGAAGATTCAAGAAAAAGCGCCACTGAATTAAGCCGTTAATTCAGCAACGCCTGACAAATTGAGTTTTCTAGTCCTGGCAAAAATTATAACAAATTGTGACGGCAAAGGCTTAACTGTCCTTTTGCCGTCATACTTTTGCCGTAATATCATAATTGTTGGTTGGCAAATTCGCTTGTTTATCACACAAGGTTGATAAGAGTTTTCTGGTTAATTTCCAACTCAACACTCAACACTAAGCACCATACCCTGTGCAGCCGCCCATTGTGTAATATCTTGACGCTGAATTGCAGCTGCCATTAAATCAGGAAACTGGTCAGGCGTGCAAGCCATAGCTGGGATACCCAATCCGGCAAGTTTTTCGGCTATCCAATGATCATACATGGGCGCACCTTCATCATTGAGGGCAAGCAGCGTGATCAACTGAACTCCTAATCCCACCAATGCCGCCACGCGCTTAAGCATTTCTTCCCGGTTTCCCCCTTCATATAAGTCACTAATTAACACTAAAATAGTGTCCTGAGGACGACGCACCAGTCCTTGGCAGTAGGTGAGGGCGCGGTTAATATCGGTTCCGCCTCCCAGTTGAGTACCAAAGAGTAAGTCTACGGGATCTTGCGCGGCGTCGGTTAAGTCTACGACCGACGTATCAAATACGACTATTCGGGTTTGCACTGCCCTGAGAGAGGCTAGCACCGCCCCAAAGATTCCCGCATAGACGACAGAGGTTGCCATGGAACCACTTTGGTCGATGCAGAGGATAATATCGTGTAAAGAACTGCGTTTGCGTCCGTAGCCGATTAGGGTTTCGGGGATAATTGTGCCGTATTTAGGTTGATAATGTTTGAGGTTAGCGCGGATAGTGCGGTTCCAGTCGATTTCATTATGGCGGGGACGGCGGTTGCGAATGGCACGGTTGAGGCTACCGATTATGGCTTGGCGGGTGGGGTTGGTTAATTTACGCTGCAATTGTTCAACCACTTGACGCACCACACGGCGGGCGGTTTCCTGGGTTTTGCTGGGCATAATGCTACTAAGGGATAGTAGATTTGCCACGAGATGAACATCCGGTTCAACGGCTTCTAGCAGTTCCGGTTCCAGCAGCATCTGTTGCAGGTTAAGGCGTGCCATTGCATCTTTTTGCATCACCTGCACGACTGATGAGGGGAAATAGCTGCGAATGTCGCCTAACCAACGGGCAATATTGGGAGAAGAACTCCCAAGTCCACCACGGCGGTCAGAATCGTAGAGGGCGCTGAGGGCATTATCAATGGCTTGATCTGTTGGATTAAGGGTAAAGGAATCTGCGGCTTCTCCCTCACCATTCTCCTGACAAATACCATCGGCGTCTCCACCCCCTAAGAGAAGTCGCCAACGGCGTAGGCGTTCTGGCTGGGTCATCGTTTCTAGTAGCAATTACCGGATGCTGATTGAGTTATTGTATCGGATTGAGTGGAGAAAAGCTGTCTAATCGGTAAATCACCTACTAATCATCGCTAACCTCGTCTTCATCATCCAGGTTTTTACCAGTCTTCTTTTGCAACTCGGCATAAAGACGTTCCAGCCTTGCCCTTCTATTGCTTAGCTGTTTGAGTCGGTTGTTATGGAATTCAATTTGCGAACTGTGATATGTCGTTAACTTGTCATTTTCATCGATCAGTTCGCGGATGATTCCCCCAACAGTAGTTCCTCTGTGAGTATCGCCGAATCGATCCGTATTTCTCCTCTGGCTAGTCTCTGTACTAGCTGAGATCTCGACATTCCCAGAGCTTTGGCTTTCTGACGGAATAATTCCCAG
>NZ_JAVKEA010000065.1:0-19133 GCF_040221695.1 Coleofasciculus sp. E2-BRE-01
GTTGAGAAAAATGATTATTCAGAGGCTTGAAGGCGCAACACACTGTTCTGTGCAACTGGGGGTGAATAAATGGGCTTAAATCCTTGTCTGGTAAGGTTTCTGCTATTCGCAATCGCGCCTTTCGTGAGAAATGCGGGTTAAAAGCCGCGCGATCGCGAATATCCAGAATGGTCAATGCCGATTCTTTCGTTACCAAGTTCGATCAGGAAATGTCTCGGTTGAGGCTATGCTTCCCTTGAAAAGCTGTAAACCAGAATGGGTAAGGGTTTTGGCTTAAGTTGACACGGATACCTGCTTGCACTAATCTGTGTCCACTCAATTGACTCGGGTCGCCCTTCACCTTCAGTCAGGGCGGGTTTAATCACATCTGGGTAAAACTAAAACGATAGTAGTGAAACCCGCCCCTACACAGGTCAGGGCGGGTTTAGTCGCATCTTTTGTGAAACCGAAACAGTAGTGGTGAAACCCGCCCCTACACAAACACCAAATTGTGCCACTGGAGAAATCTTGATTACTATTAAGTCTGGGAAGTTAAACAAGGTAACGCCATGACAATAACCATCTCCCCAGATCAAATCGATCGGATTGTGAGTAATCGACACCATGATCCCTTTGAAATTCTTGGGTCTCATCCCGTTGAACGGGAGGGTAAAACAAGCTGGGTTGTGCGGGCTTACCTGCCGAAAGCCGACGCCGCTTGGGTGATTCGCCCCACCGAACGGGAAGAATACCCGATGCAGGCTGTCAGTCATCCTCATTTATTTGAATGTGAGATTGATATACCCGAGTTAGCCAACTATCAACTGCGGATTAAAGAAGGCGAGCATGAACGGGTCATCTATGACCCCTACGCCTTTCGCTCTCCGCGTTTGACGGATTTTGATATTCACCTATTTGCCGAAGGAAATCATCATCGCATTTACGAAAAATTGGGCGCTCACCCCACTGAATTTAATGGCGTCCAAGGGGTTCACTTTGCAGTATGGGCACCGAACGCCCGCAATGTCTCCGTTATCGGTGATTTCAATAACTGGGATGGACGCGAACATCAGATGCGCCAACTGGGGAACGGGATTTGGCAACTGTTTATCCCGGAAATTGGCATCGGAGAACACTATAAGTACGAAGTGAAAAACCACGTCGGACATATCTATCACAAGTCCGACCCCTACGGCTTTGAGCAAGAAATTAGACCCCAAACCGCGTCAATTGTCAATAGCTTAGACTACACTTGGCACGACGAAGACTGGCTAGAACGCCGTCGCCATAGTGATCCCCAAGAACAACCCATTTCTGTTTACGAGGTTCACTTGGGTTCATGGTTGCATGAAAGTGCCGAGACTCCGCCCGAATTGCCGGATGGCGAAACTCGCCCCGTGGTGAAAGTCTCCCAGAAACCGGAGGGACGCTTTCTCACCTATCGGGAATTAGCCGAACGCCTGATTCCTTATGTCAAAGAACTGGGCTTCACCCACGTTGAACTCCTCCCCGTTGCCGAACACCCTTATGATGGGTCTTGGGGGTATCAGGTGGCGGGATACTACACCTGCACCTCCCGGTATGGGACGCCTCAAGACTTGATGTACTTCATCGACCAATGTCACCAAAATGATATTGGCGTGATTGTGGATTGGGTTCCGGGTCATTTTCCCAAAGACACTCACGGATTAGCTTTCTTTGATGGTACGCATCTTTACGAACATGCTGATCCTCGCAAAGGGGAACATAAGGAATGGGGAACCTTAGTCTTCAACTATGCCCGGAATGAAGTTCGCAACTTTCTGATAGCCAACGCCCTATTTTGGTTTGACCGCTATCATATTGACGGGATTCGCGTAGATGCTGTAGCGTCCATGTTATATCTGGACTACGATCGCAAAGATGGGGAATGGGTACCGAATCAGTACGGGGGTAACGAAAACTTAGAAGCCGCCGACTTTTTGCGCTATCTGAATTATCAGATATTCGGCTATTATCCCGGCATCCTCTCCATTGCTGAAGAATCCACCGCTTGGCCCCTCGTCTCTCGTCCCACTTACCTGGGTGGCTTAGGCTTCAGCTTCAAGTGGAACATGGGCTGGATGCACGATATGCTGGACTATTTTGCCAAAGATCCCCTGTATCGTCCCTACCACCAAAATAATGTCACCTTCAGCATCATGTACGCCTTCAGTGAAAACTTCATGCTGGCGCTATCCCATGATGAAGTCGTCCATGGAAAAGGCAACCTGCTGAGTAAAATGCCGGGAGATGACTGGCAGAAATTTGCCAATCTCCGCTGCTTATATGCCTACATGTACACCCATCCCGGTAAGAAAACCCTATTTATGGGCATGGAATTCGGACAACGGAATGAGTGGAATGCTTGGGCAGACTTAGATTGGGGCGCGTTGCAACATGCACCCCACCAACAACTGAAGCGGTTTATGGCGGATTTGAATCACCTTTACCAAAGTGAACCCGCCCTCTATAGCCAAGACTTTTCTCATGAAGGGTTTGAGTGGATTGACTGTAACGATGCTGACAATAGTGTCGTCTCGTTTATTCGCAAAGCAAAAGACTCGGATGACTTTATTGTCACCGTCTGTAACTTTACCCCTCAACCTCATCCCGACTATTGGGTAGGCGTCCCCGAACCCGGTTTCTATGCTGAAGTCTTGAACAGCGATGCTGGGGATTACGGCGGTAGCAATATGGGGAATATGGGGGGTCGCTGGACAGGGGAATGGTCTCATCCTCGCTGGTCTTATTATATTGACTTGTGCTTGCCACCCTTGGGCGTTTTGGTTCTGAAATTAGATCGGAATAAGTAGTTGGAGAGAGTCATTAGTCATTAGTCATTTGTCCTTTGTAAGGGTTTAAGTGAACGGTGGGCGCACAGCTATGCGCCCCTACGCCAAAACCCTCTGCGTCCCTCTGCGCGAACCTCTGCGTCCCTCTGCGTTGAAAAATTCTGCCACCGCTTACCGGACAAAAAAAGAATATTTTGTTAATTAATTACCAGGGAAACATGACAAAAACCGCAACAAAAAGAATACCCATCACCTTAATCACCGACGAAACCCAAAAACTCCTCGATTGGGCAGATAGCGTTCAACAATCCGACGACACAATATTCCACAAAGCCAAAACATTAGCCACCCGCCTCGGTGCCCATTACCGTGCCGATGGACTCACAGAAATAGGCTTCTGGGCACCGGAATTAGGGGCAGATATGTTCCAACCCAAGAACATTTATCTGGAAGTTCTCACCCCCCTGAACGAAATTGACCCCACCTTACCTAACCAAAAAGTCAAAGTTCATCGGGAACACCTGCAACTGGAAAAACAAGGCGAATATTTCTGGGGCGTCGTTTCCGGAATGCGTCCGGGAACCAAAGACCAGATGGGTTCCTTCTATTGGCTAAAATACTTAGATTTTCAGAATGAAATTCAAACCATTAGCGATGTTTTAGCCTATTCCTTACCTTACGGTGTCTACGCCCCCGCCGAACTCTATGACCTAAATCAGTTGCAAGAAAAACGCAGCGACTTGGAGTATTTAGGTCAAGGGGACGCCGATGAATCCGGGATTATTCGCGTTCATCCACCGCGTAATATCTTACAGATTCATATCACCACCGCCGCTAAAGAAGGGACACTGGCAGGATTAACCCGAATCTATCAACGGATTGCAGAAAAAATCAACGCCAATGACGCTTTAACCCCAGCCGAACAATGTTACATCGGCTATGATGCGGTGCAACTTCTCCCCATTGAACCCACAGTAGAATATCGGATGGAACATGATTTGGGGCAAGGGTTTTTTATCTTCAATGAAGATGACCTAGATGAAATTGACCCGGAAACCGAACAGGTAGATTACGAAACCGAGGATATTAAAATCACTCTGAAAAAACCAGATATCCAAAACTGGGGTTATGATATCGTTATTTTTGGGTCTTCAGCGACCAATCCCTCCGTCCTGGAAACTCTACGTCCGGATGAATTAGTGGAGTTTATTAGTACACTTCATACTTTCCCCACGGGTCCAATCCAAGTCATCTTTGATATTGTGTATGGTCATGCAGATAACCAAGCTTTAGACGTTCTGAATGGGCGATTCCTGAAAGGACCGAATATGTACGGTCAAGATGTGAACCATCAAAATCCCGTTGTCCGGGCTATCTTATTAGAAATGCAGCGGCGGAAAAATAATTTTGGCGTTGATGGGATTCGCGTGGATGGTGCCCAGGATTTCAAGTTTTTTAACCCCCTATCCGGGCGGGTGGAATATGATGACGCCTACCTGAACGATATGGGCGCAGTGGTGCAAGACATTGGGTCACACCAGCGGCGACTCTTTGCTATTTTTGAGGATGGACGCCCGTGGCCCGCCCAAGGGTGGGAAGAGATTTCCACCTATCGAGATATTGTTGAATTTATGCCTGATGCGTTTCAGTGGGGTCCCTTAATCTTTGCCCATAATACCCCCGGTTTGCAGAAGTTTTGGGATAAGAAATGGCGTCGGGTTTGTGAGGTGATGCAGGTTGGCGAAAACTGGATTACTGGGTGTGGAAACCATGATACGTTACGCCGAGGAACGCAAGTCGAACCCGGATTACCAATTAATTGGAATTTGGGGAAAAGTTTACCGGAAGTGTTGAATACGGCGTATAATAATCCTGCCGTAACGCTATGGGTGTATGGGTTTAGTCCCGGTTTACCGATGGACTTCATTAACTGCACCATGGAAGCCGCTTGGGGCTTTTTCCGCAATACTGATGATCGCTATGGGGTAAAAGTGGCGGCGGAAGAAGCAGGATTTTTAGATTGGCAGGTGGAAAAGTATGTTTATAATGACCAAGACAATATTTTCCCCCGGCTGAAGCAAATGGGATTCCGCAAAATTGATGAATTACGTCAGTTTATGCGCGGACTCTATGACGCCATTGAAGAAACGAATTACGATTTAGAAGAAGTGGCAAGTTTATGTCAGCGTTATTTGGGGGCGGAGTCAGAAAAAGAGGAAGTTAAACAGGAAGCAACGAAGCGGAAATCAGCCGCACAATTACAGAAGCTGAATGTACCGGAAAAATCCCAGGTGTTGACGGAGTTAGATGTCGGGAAACTGAAGGTATTTGCTAGGGCGTTTATGGAAGATATGCACCAAGCTTGTAATGTGTGGAATTATGAGGACTATTTGGTACCAGAATTAGCGGCGTTTAATTTAACCTTGCGTCGTTTCCGTCATGATCATCCTTGGTTGCGCCATAATTTATCGGGATTGGATCGGTTTAATCGAATTAGCGAGGATAACTACACCCTTTTCTATGGCTTGCGGAATCAACCTACAGAGGAGGGGGCGAGTGAAACGCCGTATCAGATGGCGATGGTGTCTCACATGGGTGGTGATCCAGTTACGGTGACGCTGGGAGACTGGCTACAACTGGATTTAGACGAATGGCAGATTGCGATCGCGTCTCCGGGATTGGAGGTGAGTGATTTGCGATCGTTTGAGTTGCGAGACACCCAAGCGTTACTGTTAGAACGAGTGAATTAAGGGAAATATTCGTTCGTAGTAGGCACTTTAGTGCCTCAAGCGCTAAAGCGCTTACTACAAACTGGAGAAATGGCAGATTGCGATCGCGTCTCCGGGATTGGAGGTGAGTGATCTGCGATCGTTTGAGTTACAAGATACCCAGGCGCTGCTGTTAGAACGAGTCAGATATTAGATGAGATTAGGGCACGATAGTATCGTGCCCCTACCGAATCAATTATCCCTAAGCTGTGGTAGGTAACATTGCCGTGTCCGATTCAATCAGTCTTTTGCTATACCATAAACATTTAGAATATCCTGGTTTCTGTCCTCTGATTGCCTCATGAATGAACAACGCTATACAGCATATCTAACGCTGATTAATACCCTATTAACCTGTCCCGGTGGCGAGGAAGGGCGAGTTTTGCAAGATAAACAATTGTTTCGTCGTATGTTCGTAGCCGCGTCATTAATTAGGGCGCATGTCTATGCGCCCCTATGTTCAGATGCGATATCTCCTGAAATCTTGCACCATTCCAGGGCTTCACCGCCTCTTACCAAACCTTATCCTGAAGTCGATTCACTTCCTCTGAAGTAAGCTGATTGAATAATGTTTGACATACATCGTAAATAATAAACCGATCACGACTCTATGAATTCAGTGTGGCAACAGGTTACTCTATCCAATTTACGTTTCTATCAGTGGCGCGGCGCTAGCTATTTATATCGCGTCGTGGGATTGCTGCAAGCTTGGCGGCGGGGGAGTTGGCTGCTTCAGTGGGCGGAACCCTTGGGCGCGTTGCTTGTGGCGATTGTGTTTGCGGTTGCGCCCTTTGTCTCTACTGCACTCATCGGCGTGTTGTTAATTGCTTGTGCGGGGTTTTGGCTACTGCTGACTGTCTCAGATGAGAGAGAACGCCCCCAGGTGACACCGATTCATCTGTTGGTATTACTGTATTGGTCAGTTGCCACTGTTGCCACAGCCATGTCTCCGGTGAAAGTGGCAGCCCGTCAGGGTTTGGTGAAACTGACGCTATACTTATTACTCTTTGCGCTAATGGCACGGGTACTCAGATCAACCCGTCTGCGTTCTTGGGTAATCGGCGTTTTCCTGCATACCTCGTTAATTGTTAGCGTTTACGGGATACGACAGTGGTTTTTTGGCGCAGAAGCGTTGGCAACCTGGACTGATACTAATTCAGCGGCGGCGGATTTGACGCGGGTTTATAGCTATTTGGGGAATCCGAATCTATTAGCGGGTTATTTGATTCCGGCTGTGGCGTTGAGTTTAGCGGCGATGTTTGCTTGGACGAGATGGCTTCCAAAAGCGTTAGCTTTAACCATGTTTGTGGTGAATTCCGCTTGTCTGGTTCTTACGTTTAGTCGCGGCGGCTGGATTGGTTTTGTCGCCTGTCTGTTTGTCTTCTCAGTTCTGGTCGTGTATTGGTATAGTATCCAATTACCAGAAAAATGGCGTCCTTGGGCAATGCCTGCGATGCTGGGGAGTTGTGCGGCGGTAATTATTCTGGCGGTGCTATTTGTTGAACCGGTACGAGTGCGAGTGGCAAGTATTTTTGCGGGGCGGGAAGATAGTAGTAATAACTTCCGCATGAATGTATGGGCGGCGGTGATTGATATGATTCGCGATCGCCCGATTATTGGTATTGGTCCGGGAAACAATGCGTTTAATAAGATCTATCCCTTGTACCAACGTCCTAAATATACCGCGTTGAGTGCCTATTCTATCTTTTTGGAAGTGGCAGTTGAAACGGGTTTTATTGGCTTGTTTTGCTTTCTCTGGTTACTTGTGGTTACGGTGAATCGTGGTGTACAACAAATTAACCGACTCCGCGCCCTGCGGAATCCTCAAGGCTTTTGGTTAATTGCCGCGATCGCTACCATAGTGGGAATGTTGTCTCATGGTTTAGTAGACACAGTTTGGTATCGTCCTCAGGTGAGTACAGTATGGTGGTTGATGGTGGCGATTATTGCCAGTTATTATCTGCCGCCTCAAGCTGATACCTCAACGGCTGTGCAGGATAGCTAAGCTGTCATGCATTTAAATTGGGTATTAGTAGCGAGCAAGATGCTCGCACTACAAGGCTTTCGTCATTATTGACATTAAGGTTTAAATGCCGAACAGCTTAGTACCCACATTACTAAGAGGATAAAGCATTGTGCGATCGCAACCGCTTGTTGATTGGGTAGTGGCGTGGCACACCTTAATTTGTGGATTAGCATTGTAGGGGCGCATGGCGTGCGCCCGGTTTAAACGCCAAATTTATTCCACAATTTTAGCTGTGTCAGTCCAGTAGAGTGCGATACGTTCCTTCGGAACAGGCTTCGCCAACGCGAGTTTTTTGTGGGGTGAGTGTTGCTGTGATTTTATAGCTGGTTAAATATAGGATGCATGACAATAATAAAGGGCGCACGTCGGTGCGCCCCTACTGTCTTAATAATGATAGCGACAAGAAATAATCGTTAGATAATTATCATCTACCGCGTAGACAAGACGATTCGTATCATCAATACGACGTGACCAAAATTCCGATAAATTTTCTTTCAAAGGTTCAGGTTTGCCAATCCCCTCAAAGGGAAGAGTTTTAGTTGCCTTGATCAGTTTATTAATCCTCTTAAGAGTCTTCTTATCCTGATTTTGCCAATAAAGATAGTCCTCCCAAGCTTCATCAGTCCAGGCTAACTTCCGATTACTCATCTACTAGATGTTTTTCTGTTACCTGTCCTTGTTTGTATTGGGCAATGGAGCGTTCTAAGTGGGCTGCATTGGCTGGAGACTTTAACAAATGAACGGTTTCGAGCAAACTATTGAAATACTCAAGGGACATAACGACGGCATCATCAGCATCCCGTCTGGTAATTATAGTATAGTCAGCATCATTAACCACCCGATCCAAAATGGCTTTCAGTTTATTTCTAGCTTCAGTAAACGTTACGACTTTCATTCCTAAAAGCTGTCGGCTTAATTGTACAAGTATAGCCTAGCTGATCTGAGTCTAGCAAGAAAGCGGCAAACCTAGCATACCGCTCAAAGGCATTGTGCGATACGTTCCTTCGGAACAGGCTTCGCCAACGCTAGATTTTTGTGGGGTGAGTATTGCTGTTATTTTATAGTTGGTTAAATATAGGATGCACGACAATAATAAAGGGCGCACGTCGGTGCGCCCCTACCGTCGAACAGGGAAAGATCGCATCCACTGAAAGTAAGCGCGATCGCGTTAGAATAGCAGTCGGTTAATTAATCTGAAGCTGATTTTAGATGTCTTAACCGAGCCGTATTGACTGGATAATTTTCTTTGCTGCCTGTTGGGGCTTCGTGAACGTGCAACCATGTTTTATAATAGAGAATCAAACTTGCTGAAAAACAGGGATGGAAAAAATTAAATTTATTGATTTATTTGCTGGAATTGGTGGATTTAGAATTGCCTTTGAAAGAACGGGCTATGAATGCGTATATTCTTGTGAAATCGATCCCAAGTGTCAGGAAGTATATTTTAATAACTTTTCAGATAAACCCGCAGGTGACATTACAAAAATAGACGTTAATAGTATTCCTGAGTTTGATGTTTTAACGGCGGGATTCCCTTGTCAGCCTTTTAGTATATGTGGTAAAAGAAGAGGTTTTCAGGATACACGAGGTACATTATTTTTTCGCATTTGCGAAATAATCGCAGCCAAAAAACCTTCGGTTATTCTCCTGGAAAATGTAAAACATTTAATGCATCAAGATAAAGGTAGAACGCTAAAGGTGATTTTGTACTCTTTAGAAGATTTGGGATATAAAGTCAATTATAGCCTGCTGAATTCTAAAGATTTTGGAATCCCCCAAAACCGGGAAAGAATAATTATTGTTGCTACCAAGAACAAAGAATTTAATTTTAATAAATTGAAAACAATAAATTCTAGAGCAAAATTAAGAAATTTTCTATCCGATTCTGATAATTTTGAATATTTAGAGCCGGACAGCTATACCTTAATAGATCAACCCAAACAACAGCAATCTGGATTAATTTTCGTAGGATATCGGAATAATAAGAGTATTTGGAAAAAAGGAGTTAGACCTAATACTCATCATTTATCTAGGGTTCACCATCAACCCAATAGAATTTATTCAGTAGAAGGCATACATCCTACAATACCTTCTCAAGAGACATCGGGGCGATTCTTTATTTATCTTCCTGAAGAAAATGCCGTTCGCAAATTGACGATTAAAGAATGTTATAGGATTATGGGATTTCCAGAAAATTTTAAACTCCACGGAAATTTAGGAGAATGTTACAAGCAAGTGGGAAACTCGGTTTGCATTCCTATGGTTTCTGAAATTGCTCATCAATTAAAAGAACAAATATTTCTTGGTAGTCAGGAAGAAGAGAATGATCATAATTTTATAGCTGAAAAGGAAGAAAAGTTTATTCAATTACAAATACCAGGATTACGGTTATGAATCACAAAGAAAAATTATTACAGGTTTATAAACAAGCTACCAATGCTGAAGATATTAAAAGTGAAATACCAGATACTTACAAAGACTTTATTTCCAAGATTGCCAACAACTGTACTCGATTAAAAGGAGTTTATACAGTCTTAATAACTTTGTTAGTACATAAAACTCTTAACCCGGACCAAGATATTAGATTTCATCAAGCCCAAATAGGAGGTTTTTCAGGTAGAAATATAGATAAACAGTATATTACTCCTACTTTACAAGAGTTAGGGCTTCCTGCAATGGCTGAAAGTGGCTGGTTAACCCGTTCCCTTGAACAACCTAAACCTTATACTCTTGACTACCCTGGAAAAATCGGTAATAAATCAGTTAAAGAAGCATTTCTGAATCTTATAGATTGGGTTCAAAAAAATTCTGACAAAGCAGAATTAGTATTGAGAATACTTTTATGGCAAGTTATCCAAAATACAAATTTCACTAAAATTGAGATTACTAAAATAGAAAATAATGCAAGGCTTAATATTAAACTTATAGTAAATAGTTTAGAAGAGCATTTTAATTTTAATTATAAAACTCATGGAGCATCTAAACTTCCAGTTCTTGCGTTCTATGCTATTTACCAAATTTTGATTGAAGAAGTTGAACGATATAAATTATGTACCTTAAAAAAGTTAGCTAGTCATACAGCTTCCGATCTAACGTCTAGAAGTGCAGGTGATATTGAAGTATTTGATGAAAACAATAAGTTATTTGAAGCTGTTGAAATTAAACAAGGCAAGAAAATTGATATTCAAATAATTCGTATAGTTAAAGAAAAGATAGTGAAATACCACCCACAAAGATACTGTATCATCATCTGATATTGAGAATTCAGATACTGAATTAATTGACATAGAAATTAGTGGAATAGATAAAAATCATGGCTGCCAAATAATTATTAACGGAACCATACCTACCTTGAAGTATTATTTAAGATTAATAAGTTCACTAGATAATTTTATCAATAAATATTCCATATTGATAGAATCAGATTGTGAGCTTCAAATTGATCATAAGATTAAGTGGAATGAAATATTATCTGAACATTTTGGTATCTATTACGGGGATCAGAAAATAGGCGACTGATATCATGGACACACGAGAAAGGGCGCAAGCCTTGCGCCCCTACTGTCGAACCTGGAAAGATCGCATACACTGAAACGGCAAGCGCGATCGCACTTCGGGAAAGTATAGATGTGATCGCGTTAGAATAGCAGCAGGTTAATCCAAAGCTGATTTTAGTATGCCAATTACATTGCCACCAGAACTGGAACAGTTTATCAACAATCAGGTTGCTAGCGGCAAGTATGCCTCTACTGATGAAGTCTTCTTGGCTGGTATTAAGCTGCTACAGGAACGAGAAAATCTTTATCAAGGACGATTTGAGGAATTACGCCGCGAGATTATGGTTGGAGTTGAAGAGGCTGAACGAGGCGAATTGTTAGACGCAGAAACCGTTATAATTGGGCTGCAAGAGAAATTGCAACAGCGTCGCGCTTAGGCTAATTAATCAGCCCTAAGTATTCTTACTTGCCCTATTGCTGTCCTTTAAGCAAAATTATATATGTCTAAGAAAATAGAAATTACAGACGAAAGGAAAAAATTAGCAGAAACTGAAATTCGCGAAAAAAGAAAAACTGTTGATTATAATACAATCGAATATCCCATTGAAATTCTTGTCCAAAAATATTTAGAGGGAATAGATGATAATATTAACGAATTATTTATTCCAGATTATCAACGAGAAATGGCGTGGCCTCCTGATCATCAGTCGAAATTTATTGAATCTGTACTTTTAGGTTTACCTATTCCTTATATTTTTGTTGCTGATAGTTCTGCTGAAGATGATAAGGAAGATGCACGTTTAGAAATTATAGATGGAACCCAAAGAATTCGGACTTTAGCCAACTTTATCAATAACGAACTGGAGCTAAGTAATCTTAAAAAGTTGAGCAATTTGAACGATTTCACCTTTGCGGATTTACCCCTTTCGCGTCAAAGACGTTTTAAACGCTCTACGATTCGGATGATTCAATTGACTGAAGAAGCTGATGAGGAAGTACGTCGGGATTTATTTGAAAGGATTAATAGAGGTAGTATCGAACTCAATGAGATGGAAAAACGAAGAGGTATTCATCCTGGAGTATTTCTGGATCTTGTAGAAGAATTATCAAAAAACCAAAGGTTTCGTTATTTATGTTCATTTTCTGATGCATCTATCGCAAGACGTGATCCTCAAGAATACGTCTTGCGTTTTTTTGCATTTCTAAACAACTATCATAACTTTTCTGGTAATGTTCATGATTTTCTTGATGAATACTTAATCAAATGCAACAAAGAATTTGAAATTCCTAATAAAGAAGAGCGAACTAAAAAACTCCAAGAAATGAAAAATGAATTTTATTCAATGTTGGATGTTGTAGAAAAATATTTCCCAGATGCTTTTCATGTATTTATAAAAACTAAGAATAAATACAAACCGACAACTCGCATTAAGTTTGAATCTATAGCTGTAGGTATAGCCTTGGCGTTGAGAGAAGGTCAAGGTGATGTTGTACCCAAATCAACAAAATTTTTAGACTCAGAAGAATTTAAGAAATATACTAAATCTAATGCAAGTAGCTCTAACAATAAAGTTGTTAATCGTATTGAATACGTCCGTGATCAGCTTTTAGGAAAATCATGAGAAGTAGATTATTTGAAGAATTCAATGAGCGTGCTAAAGAAGTCAGTAAATACTTAATGTTTATTAAAAACTTGGAACAGGAGACGGTTCAACTAAGTATTGGTATTCAGGGTAAGAATAAAATCCGTAAAGTTGATTCTGATTTAGAAAAGACATTGAAGGCTTCTGGATTTTTAATGTTATATAATTTGATAGAGTCTACAATGAGAAATGCTATTGAGGTAATTTTTGATGAACTGAGTAACGAAGGCATTTCTTTTGATGAAATGAAACCTTACCTTAAAAAAATTATCATAAAAAATATTAAGAATAATCATTCAACAGATAATTTGTTAGATAATATACAATCAATATCTGTTGATATAATATCTGCTAGCTTTGATAAGGAAAAACTTTTTTCTGGTAATCTTGATGCAAAAAAAATTAAGGCTATTGCTAAGGAATATGGTTTCTCATCTACAACTAATGCTCGTAAGACTGGAAATGGTAGTCATTTAGTGACGATTAAAACTAATAGAAATGGTTTAGCACACGGTTTTTACTCATTTAAGGACGTTGGTAAAGATATCAGTGCTGATGAGCTGTTAGAAATAAAAAGAAAAGTAGTTTTTTATTTAAGAGAAATATTGCAAAATATAGAAAATTATTTAGCCAATAAGGACTATTTAGATTCCTCTGGAAGAACTCCTTAATTTTCTCGACTACTACTCTAAATAAATAAGAGACGTTCCACCGTAACGTCTCTACAACAGGGGTTTTAGATTACAAATTCTCAATCCATTCAATCCGCTCCTCGACCTTACAAGGGTTTTGAATCACCTCGGAATGTATAAAAAATAGTCTAATAAATATTGTGTACAACTTCCTAATCCACGATTAAGGATTCTGTTTTAAGTAATCTTAAATTAAAGATTGAATACTACCAAATAGACTCAAGATTCAGGACAAATCCAGGTAATACTGTTTCCCCGGAGAGGGTAGAAGGAGATTCAAGCACTTCAATCTCTTGACCGGGGCGATAAATTTCCACTTGTCTAGATTTCCGATTAATTAACCAACCTAAGCGGACACCATTCTCTAAATATTCTTTCATTTTATCCTGAGTGTCTTTCAAGCTATCACTTGGAGAAAGTAACTCAATTACAAAATCAGGACAAAGAGGAAGAAATCTCTTTTGTTGCTCAGGAGTTAGGGAATTCCAGCGTTCCAATTTTACCCAGGAAGCGTCAGGAGAGCGATCCGCTCCATTAGGAAGTTTAAAACCACCAGAAGAATCAAAAACTTTACCTAGTTTATTTTGCTCATTCCAGATCCATAGTTGAGCAGTTAGTCCAGCATTACGGTTGCTAGTTTCTCCCCCTACAGGTGGCATGATAATTAATTCCCCTGTAGCAGTACGTTCAAATCTGAGCGTTTCATTGTCCTGACATAGTTGATAAAATTGCTCATCTGTTAGTTGAATTATCGAGTGTAGGTTGAGGGTTAAAGCAGTCATTGTGATTGTGACTTTCAGATTTTTTAACCCCTGTAGAAATTTTACTGATAATCTCTCTACAGGGGCTTTATCTACCGAACTATTCTATCCCTTCAATCCGATCCTCAACCTCCTGATACAACTCCCGCAACATTTGCAGATTACTCTCACTCGTCTCCCAATACCCGCGTCCATTCACTTCCAACAACGTGGACACCACCTTGCGGAAGGAATGAGGGTTCAAATTCATCAACCGCTTCCGCATTTCTTCATCCTGGATAAACGTCTCATTAGCTTCCTCGTATACCCAGTTATCCACCGCGCCAGCCGTCGCACTCCAACCCATAGTATTAACTAACCGCTTCGAGAGTTCTCGCACGCCCTCATAGCCGTGACTCAGCATTCCCTCATACCATTTCGGGTTGAGTAGCTTCGTCCGCGCATCTAAACGCACCGTCTCCGATAACGTCCGCACTTGGGCGTTTGCTGTCGTCGTATCAGCAATATAAGATGCAGGCGTCTTACCATCTTGACGCAGGGTTGATACCACCTTCGTCGGATCAGAATCAAAATAGTGAGACACATCCGTCAGACTAATCTCCGAGGAATCCAGATTCTGGAACGTCGCCTCCGCCGTTTTCAACGACGACTCGAAAATTTGGCGATTCTGTTCCATGGTTCCCGGATTATCTGCACTAAAGGCAAAGGATTTCCGGGTTAGGTACATATCCTGTAACTCGGATTCGCTTTCCCAAGTGCTATTCTCCACCGCCAGATTCACATTCGAGGCATAGGAACCTGACGCATTGGAGAACACCCGCGTCGCCGCTTGGCGCAGATTAATCCCCATATCTTCCGCCTGTTGCATGGCGTGTTTGCGGACAAAGTTCATCTCCTGGGGTTCATCCGCCTCAGCCGCCATTTTCACGGCTTGATCTAACAGATTCATCTGGTTGATAAACAAATCCCGGAATACGCCAGAACAGTTAATCACCACATCCACCCGGGGACGCCCTAATTCTTCCAGAGAAATCAGTTCTAACTTATTCACTCGCCCTAACGCATCAGGAACGGGTTTCACCCCAACCATCCACATAATTTGTGCCAGGGATTCCCCGTAGGTTTTGATATTATCGGTTCCCCAGAGGACACAGGCAATGGTTTCGGGCCAAATTCCGCCATTTTCCGCCCGATGTCGCGCCAATAAACGGTCTACGACAATTTTTGCTGATTTTACGGCGGCGGTGGTGGGGATGGATTGGGGGTCAAGGGCGTGGATATTCTTCCCCGTGGGTAATACATCCGGGTTGCGGATGGGATCACCGCCGGGTCCAGGTAGGACATATTCCCCTTCCAACGCTTTCAGCATCGCGCCGAGTTCGTTATCAGCAACGACTTGCTGGAGACAGAATTCCAGATACTCAAATAGGGGCTTAATTGCCTCCGAGTCAACCTGACAGTACCCTGCATCAATCAGCGCTTCAATCCAAGGGGTACGCTTCCGCATATTAAAGAAATTCAGACTCGTCACCTTGGACACCCGCCCCTCGGCATCGGTTTGGGCTTGGACTAACGCCGCCACAGACGCACGAGTGGCTTGGGTGATGTCTTGGAGTAACTGTACATCCGCTAAGACACCTCGGTCATTATTTTGATAGATCTCGTCGATATCCCGGTTAAGGCTATTGGCGATAATTCGCGGCAGACTGAGGATTTCTTCCTCTGGACGATCCAGACTAGCAATATTCACTAAAGTCGCGATCGCTTCCTCAGCCGTCGGCGGTTTGCCAATTACATGCAACCCACAGGGTAACAGCCGCGACTCAATCTCCATCAGCTTTTTGTAGACTAACCCCACCAGGGTATCCCGTTCCTCTGGGGTCAGTTCACTGGCGTCTTTTTCCGGTAAGGCGATATCTTTATCCAGATTCACCAAGCGGCATTTATCCATAATTGTGTTCACAATCGGAACGCCGCGTCCGGTGTCTTTCAGGGTTTGATAGGACCCAATTAATTCATTCAGTTCCTTCAACCCTTTATATAACCCAGCATTCTCCGCCGGAGGGGTCAGGTAGGAAATGGTTTCGGCGTAACTGCGCCGTTTCGCGATCGTCGCTTCACTGGGATTATTGGCGGCGTAATAGTAAAGATTGGGAATCGAACCAATTAAATTATCCGGGTAACAATCCCCCGACATCCCCATCTGCTTACCGGGCATAAATTCCAATGACCCGTGAGTCCCAAAGTGCAGTACGGCATCGGCTTGCCAGAGATGTTCTAAATAGGTGTAGTAAGCGGCAAACCCGTGATGGGGACTGGCGGAACGGGAGAACAGCAACCGCATCGGATCACCTTCATAGCCGAAGGTAGGCTGGACGCCAATAAACACGTTGCCAAATTGCTTACCATAAATCAGTAGGTTTTGTCCATCACTATTTAAATGTCCCGGTGGTGGACCCCAGTTTTCTTCTAAACGGGTGGAGTAAGGGGTAAACCGTTCATACTCCATCACTGACATCCGGTAGGCAATATTCAGTTCGGGACTGGCATACTGCGCTTGGGCGTCGTGGATGACTTGTTGCATCAGCGCTTCGGCGGATTCGGGTAAGTCTTCCACGTCGTAGCCGTTATGCTTCAGGGCTTCCATGACTTTATAAATTGACCCGAAGACATCCAGATAGGCGGCGGTACCGACATTCCCCTTATCCGGCGGGAAACTAAATACGGTAATCGCCACCTTCTTATCCAGTTTCGGCTTACGGCGCAGGCTTGCCCATTTCAGCGCCCGCTTCGCCACGGCTTCAATCCGATCCTGAAGTGCGATCGCTTTCCCGGTGGTGCCATCTCGTCCAGATAGGATAATCGGTTCGATCGCGCCGTCTAATTCGGGGATGGCAATTTGCAGCGCTACCTGAATCGGGTGGAGTCCCAAATCACTCCCTTCCCACTCTTCTGTGGTTTGGAAGACTAAGGGTAATGCCACCATATAGGGACGGTTGAGGCGTTTTAAGGAGTCGATCGCCTTGGGATGATCTTGTCGCGCTGGACCCCCGACTAAGGCAAATCCGGTCAGAGACACCACCGCATCCACTAGAGTTACATTGGCTTGTCCCTTACTCGTGGGCGTGTCATAGAAAAAGGCATCCACGGGTTTGGAGAAATCGAGTCCCCCAGCAAACACAGGCAGAACTCGTGCGCCCATGGCTTCTAGTTCCTGTACCATTGCCACATAATGGGCATCATCCCCGGTGACGAGGTGGGTACGTTGCAGAACTAAACCGACACAGGGGGCGAAGGGATCTTTTAAATCTTCGGAGATATCGTCGCGATTGTTATACCAGGTGAGATACTCTTTGACATCCTCAAACATCTTTGTCGATAGGGGATGCCAGATGCCCATGTCTGGGTAAACCACCGGGTCTTTAAATTCTAGGGTTTTTCCCTTAAGCACATATTTATCTGCCAGCATTAACAGGAAGTTTTCCAGGTTCTGGGAGGAACCTCCTAGCCAATACTGGAACGACAGCATAAAGTTACGGGCGTCCTGTGCCTTATCGATGGGCATATATTTCAGGACTTTCGGCAGCGTTTGCAATAGTTTCAGCATCCCATCTTGGAAGGATGAGCCTGACTTTTCTTTACGCTTCTTCATGAACTGGGCGATCGCACTCTTGGATTGACCCAGTTGTGCCATGGAGAAGCTGCCTAATTTATTCAGGCGCATCACCTGCGGCATGGAAGGGAATACCACCGCCGCATCCAAGCGATCGCGATGGGGTTGAACGGCGGCGACTACCTTATCCGCTAAGTCTTCGATAAAGATCAGTGAGGCGATAAAGATATTCGCTTGGGCAATATCTTGCTCAAATGCCTCATAGTTTTGCGGATCACGGAGTTCTTCGATTAAGTAGCCACTGATTTCAATGGCAATATCCGGCTGATTTTGATTAATTGAACGGACAGCCGCTGATAAGGCACTTTGATATTGTGGCTCTAGCACGACATAGACCACCTTCAGTACGTGACGATTCTTGGGGTCATCGGGGGTGATGTGACGAATGGTGGACTTGACGTGAGTGAACATGCGGTTCTAGCTCCTTTTGATGCGTGTTCTCTTCTCATTGATAGGGTTCCAGGGAAGGTTGGCTTGGCTTCCCTTAGGAACAATCGGCTTGGCGTTACAGTTAGGGCAACTTTTAGTGGTTTTACCAGAAAATGCTGACCCATGCAGCGTTTTCGCCCTCGTTTGACACAATTCGATAGGAAGTTGCTCAATTTACTTTACATTTATTTACATTCATTGAAGTAATCGCTCTAACTATTTTTGACAAAAATTTACATTTAACTCAAACTGGGCAAAATTATACTCAGTTTTCTAGAGGTGCTGGGGTACATGTGGGTACATAATATTGGCAATTCTGGTAGACAGGGATAAAAGGACACAGAATCCCCAGCGAGGTTCGTGGTTGCGCTGTCTTGGCTAAATGCGATCGCATCTCCACATAAGTGGCGGTACTGGTGCAGACAACCCGGGCTTCCCTATCCCTTGCAGCGTTGGATCATCTCCTGTGTTAGGATATCGCCAGTATTTGTGGCATTTTGTGGTGAGTACCCTTCCCTTTAATTTGAAGGAAAAACAGATTTAATCAAGAAACTGATAAATGAAAAAATAGTCTTTTTTTTAATAGATAATCCTATGTTAAAACGTATAAAATCGGAAATAAAATTATCAAAAAAGCAAACTCAAAAATTAGAGCAAGTCAAACAAGCTTCGCCTTTAATTGGAATTATGCATTCATTAAAAGAAGAATTGCATCAAATATTTGAAGAAAGTCAAAACCTGGGAGAGGGAACTTTAAAACTAATTGATTGGTTAGACAAGGCTCAAATTTACTATAAAAAAACTGTATCAGCAATTAAACGATGGTTTGCCGAAGTCGTGGGTTATTTTGAA
>NZ_JAVKEA010000066.1:0-29124 GCF_040221695.1 Coleofasciculus sp. E2-BRE-01
ATCCAGTTAAACATCGCCCTTTGCGCCCCATCTTTGGGTTCTGTACGGGTGATATCGTTCGGGCTGATGTCCCTAAAGGTAAGTACAAAGGGACATTCACCGCTAGGATTTGCCCAATGTCAGACGGTCGCGGCGAGTTCATTATCGACAAGAAAAGGAGGTCAACCCGATTGGATTACTGCACACCGATTCACCGTAAGGATGGTTATAGCTATGCATTTTGATTAGGTTTGCGTAGATGTCTATAGAGATTTGGTTACAGTTCTTTACCCCTAGCCCCTCTCCCAGGCTTGGATACTGCTGGTCATTAGACCCCTCCCCTTTCCCCTTCCCCTTTCCCTCTCCCTAGCCCTCTCCTACAAGGAGAGGGAAGTGGAATATTTTTTTCATTTGGAGGTACGGATACATACCTCAAGGCTTGCCAGTACTGGTTTTTACCTTAGGTTGAATGGCACTGAAATAAGCTATTTTGGATCACCGAAACCCTTGATATACCGTAGGGTGGGTTTCGACTTCGCTCAACCCACCAGCCAAAATTTCAGTATCATTCACCTTAAGTTGATTCTCAAGAATCCATGACAATGGAAAATTCAGCTAACTATTGTCAACTACCGGAACTATCGGGCGATCGCAAATTGGTTGCCGGAGTCGATGAAGTTGGGCGTGGCGCTTTATTCGGTCCGGTTGTAGCAGCAGCGGTTATTTTACCCGCATCGACTCTGCCCAATTTGGCTGGTTCTGGAATGAAAGATAGTAAACAATTAACTCGTCTACGACGCCAGAAATTGGCGCAAGAGATTCAAGAGTTAGCCGTCGATTGGAGTATTGGTTATGCCACCAGTACTGAAATTGACCAAATTAATATCTTACAAGCCTCTCTGTTGGCAATGAAACGGGCTGTGCTTAAGTTAAAAGTGCAGCCTGATTTATGTTTGATTGATGGCAGACAGGCATTGGTAGGCTTACCTGTACCCCAAAGAAGTCTGATTAAAGGAGATCAGCGATCGCTGGAAATCGCAGCGGCTAGCATTGTGGCAAAAGTCTGGCGTGATGATTTAATTGAGCGTTTAGCGACGAAGTATCCTGATTACGACTTAGCCGCTAATAAGGGGTACGGAACTCAACGACATCGTTTAGCCCTGCAACAGTTGGGTCCTTCGCCCCAGCATCGCCTTTCCTTTCGTCCTTGTCAACTCAGGGATGGGGAATGAGGGAGATGGGGAGATGGGGGAGCAGCGGGAGCTGGGGGAGCTGGGGGAGCTGGGGGAGATGAGGAAGTTAACTCAAAACTCTACCTTACCTGTTCCCTGACAAATGACTAAATGGTGGGATTATCAGCGGGTGCAAGATGCTGAGAGTTAGACTGATTAAGGGTTTGACGATCCGCGTTAGCCCATTGCCGATAATCCAATAGCAGTTGATGCATTAATTTTTGCTTAATTCGCAGCAACACACTTTTGAGTAATCCATTTCCGGTTGTTTCAATAATGGGTTGGGGTGTCATCGATAGAGGAAAGGGAATATCCACCCGAACCTTTAAATCAGCCTTACCTTTGAGCCGAGTGGTGTTTTGCTGTTGCTCAGGATAGAGTTTTCCCTTGACCTCCAGGGTAAAGCGTTGATTGATGTAGTCTAATCCAGGAATGTCACAATCTACTGATCGCAGATGAACTGTACCGTTAACATCTGCCCAAACTTTGAGGGTGACTCGCGGTTGAAAGGCTAAGGACAGAAAATGCAATGGACGCATCTTCAGGCGAAACTGCTCTGGACTCAGTTGCTCGATCAGATTCGGATCAGCGATCGCGTGTACCAGGCGCTGAGGTTGACGTAAATAGTGCTGAATCGGGATGGGTTGTTCGGGTACGGCAAGTTCTACAGATTGGGATGCAGTAAACTGGCTGGTCATAGGGTGAGAGCAACGTTGGGTTTTGTCTAAGTTTCTTAAAGTTAATCTTACTTTAATTAAAGTTTATTTACATAACTGGGGGGAATTTTTTAAGGTTATGGGGATGAGCGAGTCTCGTAAATGAGACTACAGCATGTAACTTTATCCTTACTCCGATTGTAGAAATTATGCTCGCCAACCGTTATCTTCCTATAGAAGACTTTCAGTGCCTCGATCAGAGCAACGGTTTAGTCCTAAGGACGGAAATTCTTAAATCTCATTACTGAGTACAAATAAATCTTATTATTATAAACTAAAGCGCAGTTTATGTCAATTTCAATTGCCCATCTTGGACCACCAGGAACTTACGCAGAAGCGGCAGCATTAGCTTACTGTCGCACTCTTACCCGTGAATGTGATTCAAAACCCTGGTTATGTCCTTATCCCAGCATTGCCCAAACTCTGCACGCCGTCGCCAAAGGGCAAGCGGATGTGGCGGTGGTGCCTGTGGAAAATTCTATAGAAGGCAGTGTCACGATTACGTTGGATACTTTGTGGCAACTCGATCAACTGCAAATTCAACAGGCATTGGTTTTACCTATCCAACATGCCCTGTTATCACGGGCATCTCGTCTTCAGGCAATCCAAACCGTTTATTCTCATCCTCAAGCCCTTGCCCAATGTCAAGGGTGGCTAGAAAACAGTCTACCCTTGGTACAACTCGTACCCACAAACTCAACCACAGAAGCCTTACAGCATCTGGATACTGACTATACGGCAGGCGTGATCGCGTCTCAACGGGCGGCGATGCTTTATCAATTACCTATCCTGGCGGCGGCTATCAATGATTATCCAGACAACTGTACTCGTTTTTGGATTGTGGGTCAGCAATCGGCTCCTGGGGGTAGTCATACCTCCCTGGCTTTTAGCACCCCCGCCAATGTACCGGGAGCCTTAGTTAAACCCCTGCAAGCCTTTGCCCAGCGAAAGATTAACCTGAGTCGGATTGAGTCTCGCCCGACGAAGCGATCGCTGGGTGAGTATCTTTTCTTTATTGATTTAGAAGCCGATGCCTCTACACCGTTGGTGCAAGAGGCACTCTCAGAAGCTGCCTCTCATACAGAAATTCTGAAAATTTTTGGCAGCTACAGCGTCATACCCATTGATTCAACCGCGCTGATTGAGAATTAAGCTTAATTAAATGCATCTTTAAGGACTGTACGGGCAGCCAAATGATTGCGCGTGGAGGTAAGTATTTCCGCTTCACGTTCCAAACGGGCTGCTGTATCCTGCATTTCTAACAACGCTTGCTGTTCCGAGGCGACACCGTAAAGATTTCCCGCTACCCAATATGATAGTTCTAAAGGAAGGTCTGGCAAGTCTTCGGGCAGCTCGATTTTCTGATCCGTCAGCTTGGCAGAAAGATGGACGACATCTCGCAGCAATTGCTCAACGGATGTGGAAATTTCTTTTAAGTCTTTTTGAGAGGGTTGATCCTCTATCCATTCCACTAATCCGACACGATAGGGTTTTTCTCGGACGTATTCTAAAACCCGAAATCGTTGCTGACCCAAGGTTAAGACTTTCATCCGATCATCAGGCAGACGCTGGAAATGTATAATTTCAGCGCAGCAGCCAACGGCGGCGGGTTGACCTTGCACCGGGTCCCACATCAATACCCCAAAACGCCGATCGCTCTCCAAAATCGTGTTCATCAGGATACGATAGCGAAATTCAAAGATATGGAGGGGCAGAGGACGTCCCGGAAATAGAACCACTTCTGGCAGTGGAAACAAAGGAAGTTCTCTAACAGCAATTGAGGAAGAGGATGCCATTGTGCCTTGGTGAAAAGGGTAACTGCGCTTCTTTACCTACTTTAACGGATTTTTTGGGGACAAGAAGCCACAAAATCCATTAAAGCGGTACTAACTCATATCTTGTCCGGTTTTATGGCATGTCTATTACCTGTACTGATTTGGGCAAGAGCATTACCCTTCTACCCTCCTACCCTCCTCCTCTTCCACCCTATAACTTCACTTCAATATCCACACCTGCCGGTAAATCCAGTTTCATCAGGGCGTCAATGGTTTTGGACGATGGCTGATAAATGTCAATAAGTCGCCGATGAGTACGGGTTTCAAAATGTTCCCGCGAATCCTTATCAACGTGGGGCGATCGCAAGACACAATAAATACGACGTTTGGTCGGTAAGGGAATTGGACCGACGGCGGCAGCATTGGTGCGATTTGCTGTATCCACAATCTTCTCGCAAGAAGTGTCCAGCAATCGCCGATCAAATGCTTTAAGACGAATCCGAATTTTTTGCTGCTGAATCGTTGCCATTTTTTTGAGTTGTCTAGGTTCTGAAATAATTAGGAGTTTTAAGTGTTGAGTATTGAATGAATGTTCCCGAACTCAGAACTCAACACTCAGAATTCATAACGTTTTGCCAACACAGAGAATAAGGAGCAGAGAACAGCATCAGCGTCTCTGCTCCTACTCTTTTGAGTGAGAACAGTGCTACTTGAGGATTTTGGAGACAACACCTGCACCGATGGTGCGACCGCCTTCACGAATGGCAAAGCGCATTCCTTGTTCAATCGCGATCGGGTTGATTAACTCCACGGTCATTTTTACTCGGTCTCCCGGCATAACCATTTCCACATTGCTACCATCATCAGCGGTGTAGGAACTGATTGTTCCCGTCACATCGGTGGTACGAACGTAGAACTGAGGGCGATAACCGGAAAAGAATGGAGTATGACGTCCTCCTTCTTCTTTTTTGAGGACATAGACTTCCGACTCAAACTGAGTATGAGGAGTGATAGAACCGGGCTTGGCAATTACCATTCCCCGCTCAATATCTTTCTTCTCAACACCTCGGAGCAGAATTCCGGCATTGTCACCCGCCATCCCTTCATCGAGACTCTTCTTAAACATCTCAATGCCGGTGACGGTTTTCTTGACCGTATCCCGGAGTCCAACTAGCTCAACTTCGTCACCAATCTTGACTTTACCGCGCTCGATCCGACCCGTGGCGACTGTCCCCCGACCGGTGATGGTGAAGACATCTTCAACTGCCATCAGGAAGGGCTTATCTACATCCCGTTCTGGGGTAGGAATGTAAGCATCGACCTCATCCATTAACGCATAGATCTGATCAACCCACTCATCATCACCCTTCTTAATGTTTGGGTTAGAGGTAAGAGAGTCAAGCGCCTTTAACGCCGAACCTGCCACGATGGGAATATTATCTCCATCGAATTCATAATCACTGAGGAGTTCGCGGACTTCCAGTTCCACCAATTCCAGTAATTCTTCGTCGTCCACCATGTCTTTCTTATTCAAAAAGACCACCAAGTTGGGGACGCCTACCTGCTTGGCAAGGAGGATATGTTCCCGTGTTTGCGGCATCGGACCGTCAGCGGCGGAAACCACCAGAATCGCCCCATCCATTTGAGCCGCACCCGTGATCATGTTTTTCACATAGTCAGCGTGTCCGGGGCAATCAACGTGAGCATAGTGACGATTTCCCGTTTCATACTCAACGTGAGCGGTGTTAATGGTAATCCCCCGCGCCTTTTCCTCTGGTGCCGCATCGATTTCTTCGTACTTCTTAGCGGTTGCTTGACCTGATGAAGCCAGAGTCATGGTAATGGCAGCCGTCAACGTTGTTTTGCCGTGGTCTACGTGACCAATTGTGCCAATGTTGACGTGGGGTTTAGTCCTTTCAAACTTTGAGCGTGCCATGAATTACGTTTTCCTTTTCTTAGTTATGCGTTCCCTTTGCTCTTAGCAATGATAGCTTCAGCCACGTTACGAGGCACTTCATCATAGTTGCTAAACTCCATTGAGAAGATACCTCGACCTTGGGTTTTTGACCGGATATCCGTAGCATAACCAAACATCTCGGCTAATGGAACTTTAGCAGAAACTTTGGCAATACCTTCATCGGTACCCATCCCTTCAATTTGACCACGGCGGGAGTTGAGATCGCCCATGACATCTCCGAGAAAGTCTTCAGGCACTTCAACTTCCACTTTCATCATAGGCTCGAGTAACACGGGTGCAGCCTTCGTTACGCCGTTTTTAATTGCCATTGAACCAGCAATTTTGAACGCCATTTCCGAAGAATCAACATCGTGGTACGAACCATCAACTAATGTGGCTTTGACATCAATGAGGGGATACCCAGCTAGGATACCCGATTCGCAGGCTTCTTTCATACCCTGCTCAGCCGGGGAAATAAATTCTCTCGGTACGGAACCACCAACAATCTTGGAGACAAATTCAAACCCACTACCGGATTCACCTGGCTCCAATTCAATCACGACATGACCGTACTGACCTTTACCGCCACTTTGACGGATGAACTTGCCTTCAGCTTGCACGGATTTGCGAATGGTTTCTCGGTAAGCCACCTGAGGGGCACCCACATTCGCTTCAACTCGGAACTCCCGCAGCATCCGATCAACCAGAATTTCCAGGTGAAGTTCACCCATTCCCGCAATCACGGTTTGATTGGTTTCTGGGTCGATACTGACCCGGAATGTTGGATCTTCTTCCGATAAGGCTTGGAGTGCTTTGGAAAGCTTCTCCATGTCCTGCTTGGTTTTGGGTTCTACGGCTACCGAAATCACTGGTTCTGGAATATAAAGCGATTCCAAAATAATCGGGGCTTCTTCGCCACAAATTGTATCACCCGTTGTTGTTTGCTTGAGACCAATTGCTGCACCGAGATCGCCAGCTCGTAGCTCATCGACCTCAATACGTTCGTTGGATTTCAAAATAATCAGCCGGGAGATACGCTCCTTCTGATCTTTGGTGGAGTTGAGAATGTAGCTGCCTTTTTTCAGGATGCCTGAGTAGACCCGCATGAAGGTTAAACGACCATAAGGGTCTGACATGATTTTAAATGCCAGCGCCGATAGGGGTACTTCATCATCTGCTGGTCGCTTGTCCGGTGTCCCATCTGGCAATAGTCCCTGAATTGGCGGAACTTCCGACGGAGAGGGTAGATAGTCCACCACTCCATCAAGGAGTAACTGTACTCCTCTATTTTTGAAGGCTGAACCACACAGCACCGGCACAATCGTACCGGCAATTGTACCTTTACGCAGGGCAGAGCGAATTTCGTCTTCGGAGAGTTCTTCTTCTGCCAGATATTTTTCTAAGAGCGCTTCATCGGTCTCAGCTACAGCTTCGATCAGCTTGACTCGGTACTCTTGGGCTAGCTCTTGAACCTTTTCCGGGATTTCGGTATCTTGCATATCCGTACCCAGGTCATTGCTATAAATCCGGGCACGCATCTGGACAAGATCGACAATCCCGTGGAAATCACTTTCACTGCCGATGGGAATTTGGATCGCAACCGCATTGGTACGCATGCGATCGCGAAGTTGCTCGTATACTTTGAAAAAGTTAGCACCCGTGCGATCCATCTTGTTGACAAAGGCGATCCTCGGCACCTTGTAGCGATCCGCTTGACGCCACACGGTTTCCGATTGGGGCTGGACACCTCCCACTGAGCAGAACACAGCAATCACACCATCTAAAACCCGCATCGAACGCTCAACTTCAATCGTGAAGTCTACGTGACCCGGTGTATCAATGATGTTAATCCGGTGCTCCAGCCAGTTCGTGCTGATGGCAGCAGCAGTAATTGTAATTCCCCGTTCCCGCTCTTGCTCCATCCAGTCGGTCACGGCTGTCCCTTCATGGACTTCGCCTAGTTTATGAACGATTCCTGAGTAAAACAGAATTCGTTCTGTTGTTGTTGTCTTGCCCGCATCAATGTGGGCGGCAATCCCGATATTGCGTATTTTCTCAAGCGGGATGGTACGTGCCACAGCTACCTCCTTCGTCTGTGCCGCAAGTTTACACGTTGCGTTACTATCTCTTTACAATTCTATACTTTGTTTAACTTTTTAGGGATTTGTCCTACTTGTTCCTCAAAAAGCCAGCCAGCGACTTTATTGCTCACGGAACGCCGAATTAAACCTTAGCCTCCTTGGCGCTGTCAGTCACCAGCTTACTGAATTAGTAGCGATAATGAGCAAACGCTTTATTGGCATCTGCCATCCGATGGGTTTCTTCCCGCTTACGAATGGCATTCCCCGTTTCATTTGCCGCATCCATCAGCTCATTTGCGAATTTACTCGCCATACTTCTCCCTGGACGACTCCGGGAAAACTGGATCAGCCAGCGCATGGCTAATGTTATTCCGCGTTCTGAGCGGACTTCCATGGGAACTTGATAGGTTGCCCCTCCAACCCGACGGGCTTTCACTTCTACTAAAGGAGTGACATTCCGTACCGCTTCTTCAAATACCTCTAGCGGTTCCTTTCCGGTGCGTTCTTCAATAATCTTGAAGGCGTCATAGATAATCCTAGATGCTACTGATTTTTTCCCATGATGCATAATCCGGCGCACCATCATACTAAGCAGACGGCTGTTATAAACCGGGTCAGGGGGGACTGGGCGCTTTTTAACAACTGTACGACGAGACATAGTAAGCCTTTACAAAATACATACACGGCAAATTTAACTATTTATCCTGGAACTGATTATTTTTTCTCCAGCTTGAGGAGTTGCTTGAAAAAAACAAGCCACTTCATCTCCCTATTTTCCTGATCAAGTTACCCAAAACAAACCGCTATGGGTTAAGTCTAGCAGGGTTTTGGCAGATTTAGAAAAGCTCTCTTGGTTTACTTAGGACGCTTGGTTCCGTACTTGGAACGACCCTGCTTGCGATCTTTTACACCCGCCGTATCTAGAGTTCCTCGAATAATGTGATATCGAACTCCGGGTAAATCTTTAACCCGTCCTCCTCTAATCATGACGACCGAGTGTTCTTGAAGGTTATGACCAATCCCTGGAATATAAGCCGTCACTTCAAAACCCGATGTCAGACGTACCCTTGCCACTTTCCGCAGGGCTGAGTTCGGTTTCTTGGGGGTTGTGGTGTAGACGCGGGTACAAACACCCCGCCGTTGTGGACATTGTTTCAGTGCAGGCGATTTTGTTTTCGCCTTAATTTTGGCACGTTCGCTACGAATAAGCTGCTGGATAGTGGGCATGAGTTAAGGCGCGTGATATTCCTTGAATCGTTTGCAAGTATTGACAAATTCTGATTGTACTGACTTTTAGGCAACAATGTCAATTTTTTGGTCTTTTGTCTTTGGTCATACTCGCCCAAGCGAGAAGCAAGCTACGTCCTTTGTGCTTTAATTACTCCTTCAACCTCGGATCATTCTTCACGTCTTAACTCGAAACGAGTTACCACAGCCACAGGTTTCAATGGCATTGGGATTATAAAAGCGAAACCCACCGCCCATGAGATCTTCGGAATAATCCAAGGTGAGGGTAGTTAAATGCTTAATGCTTGCCTCATCCACGACAACAGCGACGCCTTGACAATCATAGACGCGATCGCTCGCTCTGACGGCATCATCAAACTCCAGAGTATAGTATAAATCGGCACATCCTCCTGGCTTCACACCTAAGCGTAATCGAGCTTGCTGTTGCTGGCGCTTGGTTTGCAGGCGTCTAATTTCATCAGTCGCCGCTTGACTCAGTGTAATCATCAGTTTTGTCCTGGGTCACAAATCATCTTGACAGGCAATTCTCCAAAACTCTTTCTATTGATGACGATGAGAACTTTCGTCACCTGGGGCAAAAAAATTTCCTCCCCTAGTATTAGGGAGGAGCAAATTTGGCGTCAAGCTAGTACAGCACAGGTAAGCAGTATTAGCTACTTCAGACAATCTAACCTATTGTGAGGTGGACTCGTTGCGGGCGTAGTCATCTTCATAGCGAATAATGTCATCTTCGCCAAGATACTCGCCATTCTGTACTTCAATTAATACCAGCGGAATAACACCCGGATTTTCTAGGCGATGAGCATGTCCTTGAGGAACATAGCTGGACTGATTTTGATGAATCAATAATTCCTTATCCCCGCAAATAACCTTCGCCATGCCACTGACAACAATCCAGTGTTCACTACGATGGTAGTGCATTTGCAGACTGAGGCGATGACCAGGTTTCACCTCAATACGCTTAATTTTGTATCCTCGCCCCTCTTCCAGAACAGTAAATGAACCCCAAGGTCTTAGTTCTGTAGCGGCAGCGCCTTCGGCAGTCAACGATCTGGGTAGGGTGATCGCCGAATCATGAGGAACTGCTTGCTGAACCATAGTATTTCTCCTGAAAATAGTTACGACATTAATCGTGTGTAAAAAGGTTTTATCGGCTTTTTAGCTATTGCCAGGTTTTCAACAACACAAAACCTAACCACAATCAACATTAGCAAATTCAGCTTAGATTTTGCACACATTAGGGGCTGGATTCGTCAAATTGTAGGAAGTCTTCACATTTAGAGGCTTGAGCTTTATCGAAACTTTAAGAAAGGAGTCAGACCCAAGAAAAGAGTACAATTATTAAGTTTTGTCAATAATCCTCAAACCCTTATAAAGGACACAGGACGCATGACAAATGACAATCTCCACCGTTAGCTTTGATTGTGTCCACCTACTTATAGGGTCGGAAGAGTCCTAAACCATTGTGAACCTGGGCGGCTGTATGAGGAGAACGATCTAGAAGATGACCCCCCAAATAGAGTCCAGTAGAACTGCCACCATCGAGATTGAGCGCATCAACGGCTCCCAGTTGTTGCATCAACTGTGCCGTTTCCGTCAAGTTGGGTCCCCTGCCACCGACACGATTGTGCATAGCCGCAATAATTAGTGTGCCATTTGCTGTGATTCCGATCGCACTCCGAATGGCAGATTGTTGGGCAAAGGCATTACTAAAGTTTTCGGCTTTGGCATCTAACACAATTTGGCGATTTTGCAGTAACAAGGGACCAGCGCCCAGGATATGAGGATAATTATTAAACTCAATGGGCAAGGTTTTCTGTTCAATCTGAACGGTTGTACCAATAGTGAGTGATTTAGCGATCGCACTGGGATCATGCCCTCGGTTGGTAAGCAAATAACTATTAACTGGAATGACAAAGGATTCCTCTCCAGCGACTCCTCCAGGTATTTGAGCCGTAATCTGGTTATTCTGCACCACCCAAATCACTTCATTATCGGTTAATGGGGTGTATGTTGCGCCCCAAGCTGGGGTATAGCGAGATATCCCGGCTTGCACATAACCGCTATTCAGAAACAGAATTGGGAAACGTTCTCCATTGGCGGTAATTAAGGTTTCCTGGAGGCTAAGGCGTCCAAATTTAAATTGATGCTGATCTGTCCACGCGATCGCACCTCGGTTGAGAATGGGTCCAGAATACCAATATCCATCCCGGCGGATCGCACCTAATGGTAATTGATTATTGCGGTTAAAGAAGCCACCATTAATCGCAGCCGCAGCGTTCCATAACTGCGCTGTTTTAATCAGGGGGGCGGTTCCCACTTGAGTCGTGGGATTACTCCACATCGGTTTCAGATTAACTTGCGGATTTTTGGGATCAACCTCTAGCCACACCAAAGGAAATCGAGTATCACCCAGAGTCACAGTCCGCTGACGCCACCAAATACCTGGTACCCACAGAATATCTTTTTCTACCATGGCATTGGGACGAAGTTCGACAACTAAGCGATTGGGATTCGGTAAGCTAAAAACGTGCAACTGTAAACCATCTGGAATCGAAACCCCGATAGTGGTTTGAGTCTGATTGGTTTCAACTTGGATCGTCGGTTGATTGTCTAAGGCTTCCTCATCTTCCCCATCTCCCCCTGCTTCCCCTGCTTCCCCTGCTTCCCCTGCTTCCCCTGCTTCCCCTGCTCCCCCTGCTTCCCTATCTTCCACAGGCTCCAGGGGGGTAAACTGTTCAATCAGGGATGGATTCGCGATCGCTTCTAATATAATCACCCCTTCACCGGGGCTTCTGCTCACTTGCCAAGGTGTGGGACGATCTAAATCAAGGACAATTCTAAACCCCGATAGCTGCGTCTCTTGTCGGATACTCTCTAACCGTGCAGGTACAGACTTTAGAGCTAATGTATCTCCTTGAGCTTGAAATTGCCATCCCAACTGTTGAGCAAACTCTGTAATATCTAAATAGCGATAAGCATCACGATGGTGAGCCACGAAGACGAGAGGCGTACTCAAGGGATTAGAGAACCACTGTATCGGTTGTCGCGTCCAATTGCGGGTACTCAACAATTCCAGTCCGAAGAGTTGTTGGACTCCCACATCAGTGATACCCGTGCGTATAACTCCCCCAACCTGCCACTGTTTCCAAGCAAGGGGTAGTATACGACCATTTAAGGAGAGTTTTGTCCCTGTGCCAAGGACTTGAGTGGGGGTTTGAGCGAATCTATGAGTCTGAGGCGAGGGAGTAACGGCTTCAGCTTCTACCCATTCGCGATCGAGTTCAAGGGTAGACTGAACGACTAAACGTTGCAGAATTTCCCCCATGGTTAGACTTTCTATTACTAGGGATTCCGCACAACTAACACGTTTAGCGGTTAAACCTAGGCATGAAGCACAAATTGCTAAGAGTCCTATCACAATTTTGGCTTTATTCCGTGAGAACCCCTTTGTCATAATCTTGGCTTTGGCGTGAGATGAGTTGACGTTTAACCATACAGATAAACTAACTTCTGTATTGTATGTATATTATGAAAATTAGTTCAATAATCAAAGCTAAATTCTATATAATCTGTTTTGCTCTTGACAGCCATCTCGGCTCAAAGGTTCCCTGGCAATTTGCTTGTAAGTTAAAATAGTCGTTGACTTTAAAAGAAAGAGGGGTGGGAGACCTGTCCAGTTTTGAGTTGATTTATAATCGAAAAAAAACGGGAGACTCGAATGACTTTAGCCACGATCGCAACACCCAAAAAGGAATCCCCCCTTTTGTTTGAGGGAATGACCTGGAGAGAGTTCAAAGCTGTTGAGCAATTGTTAGACCGCCCAGGATATCGACTTTCTTTTTTAGATGGAGTTTTGGAGATACGACGAATGCCTGGAGAACCTCATCAAACTGTTAAAGAAAGAATTGGTGCATTGTTGGAGCTTTACCTGTTGATGGCAGGATTTGACTTTACTCCAACTGGCTCGATGACGTTGGAAAGTGAAGGAGTCGCTGTTAAGCGGGAAGCAGATGAATCCTATAAACTGGTTCCGGGTCGAACCAATCCCGATCTAGCAATTGAGGTGGTGTTTACCAGTGGCGGTCTCAACAAGTTGGAGATCTATAAGCGGCTGAAGATCAAGGAAGTGTGGTTTTGGGAAGATGGGGTGTTGGAGCTTTATCATCTGCGAGGTGAGGGGAATACACTTGACTATGAACAGATTAAGAGTAGTGAGGAGGTTAAAGGGATTGATCTAGATTTGTTATTACGTTGCATCAATATGGTGAATCATGTGGATGCTATTAAAACATTTCAAAAGGCGCTGCAAAATTAAGGTTTTATGGTATATTGTTATCGTGGGAAAATGTGTGCGCCTGTAGCTATATAATAATTCGCGATCGCACAGGTTGAATCAGTCGCATCGGGTACAGGAAAGTGTTGCAGGATTTTAGCGATCGCGTGAGACCATGAAGCGGGCAAGCACAACAGGTTTAAACAGAATCCAAGCCCGATCGCATAGAGATACATTACCTTTTGCTGGGCTAAATTTCTTGGTGACAGGCTTCCCTGAGAGTGGATGAATTGCTCTACATTGATCAATTGGTCAATGTCCTTAAATCAGGGAAAAATATTATGATTTAAGTATCTTCATTAAATTCGTACCATTTAACTCAAAAATGTTAAAGGAAAATATAGCCACTGTCATTAAAATTTTAGAATCATTCTCTGATGCACAGCAGGAGCGAATTATTGAGCATTTACGGGACTATATTGCTGATATGGAAGACGAATTAAAGTGGACTCAATCTTTTCGGAAAACACAAGATAAGTTAGTAGAAGCAGCGAAATTGGCGAAACAACAAATTGCTCAAGGACAGGGGCAAGCTATGGATTATGTGGCGTACAGCGATTTTACTACCCTCAGCAAAGTCAAAACAACATTTAACCTAACGATAGACGAAACCAGCCGCCTTTTTCCAGACATTGCTCCTCTTGAACCCAGCGACTACCTCAAAACCACGCTGCATGAATTTTTACCCCTTGCTAATGCTATTAACACAGAAAAAGCACGGTCTGAATTAATTATTGCTCCTGTTTTATTAGAAGTCCGGCGACAGTTTAACTTTCAAGTCGGCTTCTTTTCTGGCACAGATTTCAACGTAGACCAAACTGTTGGACTGAATGGATACTGTGATTATATTCTAACGGCTTCCCCAGAAATGTATGAAATCTATGCCCCAGTCGTGACCCTTGTAGAAGCTAAGAACGAAAATATTAAAAGTGGGTTAGGACAATGCATTGCTGAAATGGTTGCTGCCCAACGATTCAATCAACAAAATGAAATTCCCATTGATGTTATCTATGGCGCCGTGACGACAGGAATGATTTGGAAGTTTATCAAGTTGGTTAGTCAAACAGCTTTCATTGATTTAAACGATTACTTTATTAAAGAAGTTGACCAAATATTAGGAATATTATCGACTCCCTTTGCTCAACATCTATCCCATAGAAATAAGTAGGTGGACAAAAGTAAAGTTAACGGTTGAGATTAGGCAACAGGCAACAGGCAACAGTAAGGGTTTGAGGCTTGTTAACATCACTTAACATGGTTGAGTTTATTTCCACCAACCTACTTAACCTGTGAACTCATCCACCATGCCATCGACTTCTGCACGACTTCTGCCCAGTTTACACTTGATATCACCGACTCGGTTAACCTTCAGATCAGCCAGCAACGCCGAAGCATCCAAAACAACTGTCATTCTGTAGCTTCCTTTTTCGCGGCTTCGCGACGTTCAGCGATCAACTCATCGACTAAACTGCGATTTTTGGACACCTGTGCGAACCGTGCCTTCAATTGTTGCTTAATCGCCTCCGGCTTTTCCAGCACCAACCTCCCCTCCTCACGAGTAATCAGCCTATCCGCCACAACGCCACCGGAATGACCAACCATGCCTCAACTGCCAGTCTCAACTGCTAGGATGGGAAGCAATACGCTAGACTAAGGTTCACGTCATACCGATGTTCCCCACCCATCTAGATGATTGTTGTTTTAAGCCATGTTAATCACTTGGCTAATATCCTAAATCATGCCATTGGGGATTGCCATAGTCAGGTATTTTCGATAAGATTAGTCTCCCCATCTAAAGAGCTTCATTTGAGAACCAAAGTTGCTGACCCTTCTGGGTCTGTAGTTTAGTGGCTGATGCTACTCCGTCTGCCAACCATATATATAAAAATATTAGGACAACCACGCCAACTGGACACGAGATGACTCACACAATGATCACTAGAGAGCGAATTAACGTCAATTATTTCTCTATTTTTCAGTTTTTCAATGGAACTGGCGATGACGTAGCCGACTTGGATAGAACTGAGATTTTACCGCACTGGTAATCAATTCCTAGTTCCCGTAAGGTGGGCAAGAACAACTAACGAACTAACGATAAGACAAGGGTTTCAACGTTTATACCCCTTGCCCCCCTACCTCTAGTAACGAATGACCAGTGACCAATGACCAATAACACTAGGAACTATCTTATGACAAACAGGAGCATCAACCTAAATCAACAGCATCACTCTTGGAATCGAGACGATGTAGCCTATCCAGGACAACGATGGTTAGTGGAAGAACGGGATGCTTGCGGTGTTGGCTTTATTGCCTCAGTCGCAGGTGTCGCTAGCCATGAACTGATTGAACAGGCACTTTCGGCATTAACCTGTTTAGAACATCGCGGTGGCTGTAGCGCTGACCGAGATTCGGGTGATGGCGCTGGCTTGATGACGACGATTCCTTGGGGGTTGTTTACGTCTTGGTTTGCGGAACAAGGACTCACCATGCCAGCAACCGATCAGTTGGCGGTGGGTATGGTATTTTTACCCCAAGATGCGGCATTGGCGGCTAAAGTTCGGGAAATTGTTGCCGACGTCTTTGAACACGACGGTTTTACCGTATTGGGTTGGCGTGTCGTTCCCCTAAACGAATCGGTTGTTGGACCCCAAGCCCTAGACAATCAACCGCACATAGAGCAAGTTATTGTTAGCTGCCCCAATCAAAGCGAAGATGATCGGGAACGTCTTCTCTATAAAACCCGCCGTCGCATCGGTAACGCTTTAGAAGCGGATGGTACTCTCCATTGGTCCGATGATTTATATATTTGCTCCCTCTCCAGTCGCACAATTGTCTATAAAGGCATGGTGCGTTCGGCGGTACTGGGTGAATTTTATCAGGACTTAAAACATCCTGAGTTTCAAAGCCCCTTTGCTGTTTATCATCGCCGTTTTAGCACCAACACCCTACCCAAATGGCCCCTAGCGCAACCGATGCGGTTATTGGGACATAATGGGGAAATTAATACGCTGCTGGGTAATATTAACTGGATGAAGGCAAGGGAGGCGGATTTATCTCATCCGGTATGGGGAAACGAAATCGAAGATCTCAAGCCCACCGTTGATCCGGATAATAGTGACTCAGCTACTCTAGATAATATCTTTGAGTTACTCGTGCGATCGGGTCGTAGTCCTCTGGAATCCTTGATGATTATGGTTCCTGAAGCCTACAAAAATCAGCCCGATTTGCAGGATCATCCGGAAATTGTGGATTTTTACGAATATTACAGCGGCGTTCAAGAACCTTGGGATGGTCCGGCGCTGTTAGTGTTCAGTGATGGTCAAGTCGTTGGTGCAACCCTTGACCGGAATGGATTGCGACCTGCCCGTTATAGTATCACCCGGAATGGGTACGTGGTGGTTGGATCAGAAGCTGGCGTCGTAGACTTACCCGAAGCAGACATCGTGGAAAAGGGTAGACTTGGACCCGGACAGATGATTGCTGTGGACTTAGCCAACCACGAAATTCTCAAAAACTGGGACATCAAACAGCGAGTTGCCCAACGTTTACCTTACGGCGATTGGCTGAAACAGCATCGTCAGGTTTTATCCCCTCAAGGGTTTACCGATACAACCCAACTCGACGCCCAAACCTTGCTACAGCAGCAAACCGCTTTTGGGTATACGGCTGAGGATTTGGATATGATCCTGGAACCGATGACGACTCAAGGGAAAGAACCCACGTTCTGTATGGGGGATGATATTCCTTTAGCCATACTCTCCGATAAGCCGCGCCTGCTGTATGACTATTTCAAACAGCGTTTTGCCCAAGTCACCAATCCACCGATTGACCCCTTGCGGGAAAGTCTGGTGATGTCCTTAAGTATGGAACTGGGTCAACGGGGGAATCTGCTAGAGGCTAAACCAGACTATGCCCAACTGCTGAAACTGAAAACCCCGGTTCTGAATGAAGCCGAGTTAAATGCGGTAAAAACCTCTGGGTTTGCTACAACAGAACTCTCTACATTATTTGAGATTAGCGCGGGTCCGGATGGGTTAAAAGATGCCATTGACCGATTATGTGCCCAAGCCGATCAAGCGGTGAAATCTGGCTCAAAAGTGCTGATTTTGAGCGATAAAATTGGCGGAAGTGTCGGAGAAAATACCAGTTATATTCCACCGCTATTGGCAGTGGGGGCAGTTCACCATCACCTAATTCGCGACGGGTTGCGGATGAAAGCCTCCCTGGTTGTGGAAACGGCGCAATGTTGGAGTACCCATCATTTTGCTTGTTTGATTGGTTATGGGGCTTCAGCAATTCATCCCTATTTGGCATTGGAATCTGTGCGTCAGTGGTGGTCGAATCCAAAGACGCAGAAATTGATGGATCGGGGTAAAATTGAACCTTTAACCATTGACGCGGCACAGAAAAATTACCGTAAGGCGGTGGAATCCGGGTTATTAAAAATCCTGTCCAAAATGGGGATTTCCCTACTCTCGTCTTACCAAGGGGCGCAGATTTTTGAGGCATTGGGAATTGGTGCAGAGGTATTAGACTTAGCCTTTCGCGGTACAACCTCCCGCCTGGGTGGTTTGAATCTGGCAGAATTGGCACAGGAAGTGATTGCTTTCCATCAACGGGCGTTCCCGGAGTTGACGGGTAAGAAACTGGAAAACTTTGGCTTTATCCAATACCGTCCCGGTGGCGAATATCACATGAATAGCCCGGAGATGGCAAAGGCGTTACATAAAGCCGTGGCATCCTTTAATGGTAATGGTCAGGGTTCGTCGGTGAAAAACGGAAACGGCAAAACTGACGACGAAAAGACCGCTTATGACCACTATGATGTCTATAAAAAATACCTGGAAGACCGCCCGGTCACGGCGTTACGGGATTTGTTAGACTTCAACAGCGATCGCGCCCCCATCCCCATCGAAGAAGTCGAACCTGTCGCGGATATTGTCCAGCGTTTCTGTACCGGTGCCATGTCCTTGGGTTCTTTGTCACGAGAGGCACATGAAACCTTGGCAATTGCCATGAATCGGATTGGCGGGAAATCCAATTCTGGTGAAGGGGGAGAAGACCCAGTTCGGTTTAAAGTCTTGGATGATGTGGATAATCAGGGGAATTCGCCCACATTACCGCATCTTAAAGGACTGCGGAATGGAGATACCGCGAGTTCAGCCACCAAACAAGTCGCATCCGGGCGCTTTGGCGTGACGCCAGAGTACCTAATCAGTGGCAAACAATTGGAAATTAAAATTGCCCAAGGTGCGAAACCCGGAGAAGGGGGACAGTTACCGGGGAAAAAGGTGAGTCCTTATATTGCCATGTTGCGGCGGTCTAAAGCAGGTGTACCCCTGATTTCCCCACCCCCTCACCACGATATCTATTCGATTGAAGACCTCGCCCAATTGATTTTTGACCTGCATCAGATTAATCCAGAGGCGAAGGTGTCGGTGAAATTAGTGGCAGAAATTGGCATTGGTACGATCGCAGCAGGTGTGGCGAAGGCAAATGCTGATGTGATCCAAATTTCCGGTCATGATGGCGGAACGGGCGCATCTCCCCTAAGTTCGATTAAACACGCGGGCGTATCTTGGGAGTTGGGTGTCACCGAAGTCCATCGGGCGCTGATGACGAATCAATTGCGCGATCGCGTGATTTTACGGGCAGATGGTGGCTTCAAAACTGGCTGGGATGTCGTGATGGCGGCGTTAATGGGCGCGGAAGAGTATGGCTTTGGTTCGGTGTCGATGATTGCGGAAGGCTGCATCATGGCGCGAATTTGTCACACGAATAACTGTCCCGTTGGCGTAGCGACACAGCAAGATCATTTGCGGAAGCGGTTTACCGGAATCCCCGATCATGTGGTTAACTTCTTCTACTTTGTCGCCGAAGAAGTGCGATCGCTCTTGGCACGGTTAGGGTATCGTAAGTTAGACGAGGTAATCGGTCGGGCGGATTTACTCAAACAACGCGAGGATATCGCGTTAACCAAGACATCCACCGTATCGGTGAAATGCTTAACCGATTTACCCGATACAAGTCGTGATCGGTCGTTCCTCAACCATGAGGAGGTTCATAGTAATGGACCCGTTCTCGATGATCAACTCCTAGCTGATCCAGAGATTCAAGCCTGCATCACCAACCAAACCTCACTCACCAAAGACGTAGCCGTTTTGAATACTGACCGAGGGGTTGGCGCACGTCTAGCGGGTGCGATCGCCAAAAAATACGGTAATACTGGCTTTGAAGGACAAATTACCCTCAACTTCAAAGGTGCAGCCGGACAAAGCTTTGGTGCCTTCAATTTGCCCGGAATCACCCTCAATCTGGTTGGGGAAGCCAATGATTATGTCGGTAAAGGGATGCATGGGGGTGAAATTATCATCACGCCTCCCACTGATGCAACCTACAACCCCGCCGAAAACGTAATTGTCGGCAATACCTGCCTCTACGGTGCCACAGGCGGTACATTATTTGCCAATGGCTGGGCGGGTGAACGATTCGGCGTCCGCAATTCTAAAGGTCAAGCCGTGATTGAAGGGGCTGGCGATCACTGCTGTGAATACATGACAGGCGGTGTGATTGTAGTCTTAGGTCATGTTGGGCGCAATGTCGGTGCAGGGATGACAGGCGGATTAGCCTACTTCCTAGATGAAGATGGCAACTTCCCGGCAAAAGTCAACCCCGAAATTGTGAAGATGCAACGGGTGACCACATCGGCTGGGGAACAGCAGCTAAAAGCCCTAATACAAGCCCATGTTGACCGCACCAACAGTGCTAAAGCCAAGACAATTCTGGCAAATTGGTCGGACTTCTTACCGAAATTCTGGCAAGTCGTGCCACCCTCGGAGGAAGATACCCCAGAAGCCAATCCCGATGCGGTAGCAGAACGGGAGTTAAGTCCAGTTCAGTAACGCCAGAAACTAGGGGTTTTGGCAAGATTGGACAAGGATGAAGGATAAAACCCAGGTTTGCCTTCATCCTTGCTGTTTTTTCCGGCAAATCCTCACTTAGAGGGAACATTCCAGCCTGGTTTTGCCTCATAATTTAGTAAGGAGAGAAAAAGTCTCCTGAGTTTGTACTGCGATACTATCGACCTTTTGTAGAAAGAAGCACTGCCATGGTTCAATACTCCATTAGTGCCACCAACAATCCCAAAAAACCGATCAAACTGAGCATCTGGGAATCGGCTGTGCAGACCGACTCTCGCGTTCGCCCCTTTCACTTCAAAGCGAATTATAGCTGCGAGACTCTACCCGAAGCCATGGAGATTCTCCGGCAAGTTGAGACGGAGTCCCAACAATACGAGGCGGTTGCCTAATGAACCAAAGGACAGATGACGAATATAGTATCGCTATCGACTAACCCTCCACTACCGAATCATAGTGTAAAAAAAACGGGTCTTCCGGACTTAGTGCAAGAAGGCAGAAATAACTGAACAGCTAATATCTCCCCCCGCTTCCCCTGCTCCCTCTGCTCCCCCTGCTTCATCGTATCTACGAAGCTGCTCAAGTATTTTGCCGAGCTGCATTAGCTCAAAATCCATAGCTCCACCGAGCGCGATATCCTCTCACATCAATATGGGTAAAACAGCTAGCACTGGCTAATCCACCCCGACTTCCCCACCAGGATTCTAGGCGCTGATTAACTTGGGGTGGAGAGATCCCTTGAACCACAAAATCCACCGCATCACCAACTAAATGTCTAGATTTTGTTGCCCCTCCTGCTTTACGATTAGTTACTGGATCACGATACCAAGAATTTATAGTAATCGGACGAGCGCCCAAATATTCTCTCACTTCTTCCATCACATGAGCCACTCTCAAAATCCCCTCAACCACCTCATTATTAACGGGAATCCTTGAGCCATTCATTGTCGCTTCCGCCCAACTAAAGTGTCCACCTTCGAGAATTGGATTTCCCAGATAGACTGTTCCTAATTTGGGTACGGTGATGGGACGTCCTTTATTGGGTGAAGCAATTTTAGTTTCGGGTTCTTCTGCTTTATCGCTGGGGCGATTATTCGGTTCCGTTCCCTGAATTTCGATATGTTCTTTGAAAACATACCAATCACTCTGATTATTCTGCCCTAACAAAACCCCATCCGGTAACAGGACTTTGACGTGTCCTCCCTCAGAGGGATCATCCTCAATAATTTCCAGGCGAGTCCCCCCTTTTACCGTGATTTTTTCTTCTGGTTTGAGCCGAAATGATTGATCCGGTCGCGCTTTAAATACTGTATCGGATAAAATCTTTATTTTAATGCCTGTTCCCGGTTTAGGGATATCAATGATTTTCTGGGATTGGAGATAGTAAACAATCGCCGCTGCTCCAATGGTGGTTGATGGATGCTTCAGAACAGTAGTACCACCCCAAACCCACTCGGATTGATCTCCAACTCCATGTCTGAATCCATTCCACAAGTCAAACCCCCACAGATAAGCACCGAGGGTGCGAGTTCGGGCTTTATGGAACTCCTTAGCCAATAAAATTTCTGTCACTTTCTTCACAAATAAGTCAGGTTCGCGGAGGTTCCACTCACTGTAGTGAATAACCGCTGCAAACCACCACGGAATGCCTGTTGCTTGTTCAACGATTTCATAGTGTTGTCGCAGATCCTTCATTCGCTCAACAACTTGCTGAACTTCGGATTCTTTTTCTTTTTGTAAGTTACAGGTCAGGAAGGCTTTTTCGTAGTCAGGTAAGAGTGTCTTGAGGCGAAAGTCCATAGTTGTGTTTAGCCCTTTTGAAACAATTAACTCTAGTTAATATTTTACTCTGCTTGAATTGAGTCGGGTATGGCTTCGGTGGGGTAAACGCCCCTTTTGATGAGGATTTCAGCGTTTTTAGGGGATGATAAATTTACGCCCTCCAGCAAGCTGTTATGCTTTTGATTTGATAGGTGAGGCTGACGCAAAAGTAGACGGAGATAGGGGTTGAGGGCTATTGGCAAAACTTAATACAGCACGGTTTTCTTTTGTCCGACTACTTATAGCACTATGCACACACGTTAGGACAAAAGAAGAAAAATTTTAATTGCTCAATCCCTTGTAAGGTAAGTGTTTTTCTTCACTATTGCCCATGACACACCGAGCGAAGCCGAGGTGTTGCCTATTGCAAGAAAGCCTAGCGCGTAGCGCTATATCACTCCTTTTTTGTCAGACTAACGCTGAAAAATGACCCCGTTATCACTATTCTTTTTTTAAAGCCCCTAGTCCCCACAAACAGATACCATAGATACCCAAATAAGCCCAAAGTTCTAATTCGCCACTAACTAGCAACCAAGTCATCACTAAAGGAAACGTGATGGCTAGCATGATCACGGCAGTATCATAGTCTAAATTCATTGCTTTTATGGGGATGCACCATGCTATTATTGGCATCTAAATTGCTAATACGGATATAGCAATACTAATATAGCTTACGGTTTTCCTTTGTCCAAGGAGATTGGGTGGAGAATGAAGGGTGTGGGAAAAATCTCCTGATGGGATGACAAGCAACTTGAAACGTGGTAGCTCACAACAATTGCTGAATTTGTTCTGGGGTGATCTGCTCAACATTGCTAAAAACTTGAGCCGCCCCTGCTTTTTTTAAAGTTTGTTGATAAGCCTCACGGCGTTCTGCTGTTTCCTGAACATGTGGCGGGAGAACACCAACACCAACCCAGGTTCTGTCTGGATGAAGACTTTTGGCGGCTTTAACTGTGTACATATCTGCCACGGTATCTCCTACATAGATGGTAGGCAATGGTTGCTCAATCTGGTGCTGTTGCTGAAGCTGGTTAACGACTGCCAATAATCCTGTTGGATCAGGTTTACCGGGTGCATCTTCCATCGCCACGAGTACGGGGGATGGCAAACCGAGACGTTTTGAAAGAGCATAAAGTGCTTCATTTCGCGTCGCCCCACTAAAAAAGCCCCATAAAATATCGGCTGAGGTTAGATGTTCGAGATAGTTGGGTTCGAGGAGTAATGGTTCATCACAGATGTATCCTGTCCAATGATTTGGGTCAGCACCTCGGTAACGAGCATTAAAAAAGGCAATTAGGTTATCATAATCTAGGTCAACCTGCGATCGCGCCTGACCTTGCTGCTCAAAGTGGCGATAGATGAGTTCTCGTGAGGCGTCCCAATCGTTGTTCCATAAGCCTTCGGATTTGAGGTGGTCAATCTCAACAGAAGACGGGCGATACACTCCGGCGGTAAAATGCTCGACTGTATCCGCGATCGCTCTCCGGTACGATCCACTCACATCCCGGATGACACCATCAATATCGAAAACGACAATCGCTAGTCTAGACCTTGATTTTGTTCTTGATTTTAAAGTTGTCAATGTAAATACTCCCACGACTAACTCAGTTACTTAAGCCGTGCAGTTTTATCCCCCGGATAAATCACGAGGGCTTTCACCTTTGCTATCCTGTAGAATGATTGATTGTACATTAAGTATAAGATACCTGATCTAGTGTTGGAGGTTTGTTTGTCTAAATTTATCTTAAAAGTTCTCTGGTTAGAAGAGAATGTGGCACTCGCCGTCGATCAAGTCGTGGGTAAAGGAACTAGCCCGCTGACATCCTACTTTTTCTGGCCCCGGAACGATGCTTGGGAGCAAATCAAAAACGAACTGGAAGCCAAACATTGGATTAGCGAAATGGATCGCGTTGAGTTGCTCAACCAAGCCACTGAAGTGATTAACTACTGGCAAGAAGAAGGTAAAAATCGTCCCATGAATGAAGCGCAGGCAAAATTTCCAGAAGTCACCTTTACAGGTAGCGCCTAGTGAATGAAGCGGAGCTGGGGGGAGCTGGGGAAGCAATGTAGAGACGTGCCATGGCACGTCTGGGAGCTGGGGGAGAAAAAACCCATACAAAATAGCGAGTAATACCAAATCTGATAACCCAAACCCCTTTATCCCTGGGATACTTTTTCCTTCTACCCCTCCTGACTCCTGCCGCCTACCTCCTGCCTTCTGCTATACAAATACAAGAGAGCTATCCAGCTAACTAACGTCTGGATAGCTCCTTTCTGTTTCAATGGCAATGCTCTATCCCATCAAACCATACCACCCGCCGCTTGAAAGCGAGCTCTTGCTCTCTTTAAAGCTTGCGTGGCTTGAATTTTTTCTTGCCGATTGTCACTGGTTTCGACTTGGTTGAGACGTTCTTGGGCTTGAGAGAAAGCTTCTCGTGCGGCTTCCTTATCAATCGTCTCTCCCTGTTCCGCCCCATTAACCAGAATGGTTACTTCATCATTTTCAACTTCGGCAAATCCGCCCATCAGGGCAATGGGTATCCAGTCTTTACCCGGACGAACTCGCATCACACCAATATCCAGGGCTGACAACAGGGGTGCGTGACCCGTCAAGATACCCAGTTGACCCGTCGTACTGGGCAAAATTACTTCTTCAGCATCAGAATCCCAGACAATTTTGTCGGGAGAAACAACTCGAACAGTTAAGCTCATAATCTGTTAGTGGTCTTTGGTCATACTTAAGGGAGCGCTAATCAAGCTATCTTATTAGTCATTAGTCATTCACTGAGAAAAGCGTCATGACTAATGACTCAGCACTCAGAAGGGATTACCCTTTCATTTTCTCCGCTTTTGCGATCACTTGATCAATATCGCCAACCAGGTAGAATGCCTGTTCGGGCAGGTCGTCCAATTCTCCATTCAGAATCATTTGGAATCCCTTAATCGTTTTGTCAAGAGAAACGTACTGACCGGGTAAACCTGTAAATACTTCCGCCACAAAGAAAGGCTGAGATAAGAAGCGCTCAATCTTCCGCGCCCGCGCCACCGTCAGACGGTCATCTTCAGACAATTCATCTAAACCCAGAATCGCAATAATATCCTGGAGTTCCTTATAGCGCTGTAGGGTTGACTGAACCGCACGCGCCGTTTGGTAATGCTCTTCACCCACAATACTGGGTTGAAGCATCGTTGATGTAGAATCTAGGGGGTCTACAGCGGGATAGATTCCCTTGGATGCTAAAGCACGAGACAATACCGTCGTCGCATCTAGGTGAGCAAAGGTGGTTGCTGGTGCTGGGTCGGTTAAGTCGTCGGCTGGGACATAGACCGCTTGAATCGAGGTAATTGATCCTTCTTTGGTTGAAGTAATCCGCTCTTGCAGTTCACCCATTTCTGTAGCCAATGTGGGCTGATATCCCACAGCCGAAGGCATCCGACCGAGGAGTGCAGATACTTCTGAACCCGCTTGCACAAACCGGAAGATGTTGTCGATGAACAGCAGCACGTCCTGCTTGTTGACATCACGGAAATGTTCCGCCATCGTCAGCGCCGCCAGACCGACCCGCATCCGGGCACCGGGGGGTTCGTTCATCTGACCGTAAACCAGCGCTACTTTAGACTGGCTGAGATCTTCTTCGTTAATAACCTTTGACTCTTTAAATTCATTGTAAAGGTCATTTCCTTCACGGGTGCGTTCGCCCACACCACCAAATACCGACACACCACCGTGAGCTTTAGCAATGTTGTTGATCAGTTCTTGAATGATAACGGTTTTACCAACACCCGCTCCACCAAACAACCCAACTTTACCTCCGCGACGGTAGGGCGCCAGCAAGTCTACAACCTTAATCCCCGTTTCAAAAATCGACGGTTTGGTTTCCAGTTCGGTGAATTTAGGAGCCGAACGGTGAATCGGCGATCGCTCTTCGGTATTGACCGGACCCAATTCATCGACAGGCTCACCTAACACATTGAAAATTCGTCCCAGGGTAGCACCGCCTACGGGAACACTAATGGCGGTGCCAGTGTCTACGGCTTCCATCCCTCGAACTAAGCCGTCCGTACCACTCATGGCAACGGCTCGGACTTGGTTATCACCGAGTAACTGCTGCACTTCACAGGTTACGGCAACATCCTGTCCTGCTGCATTCTTGCCTTCAATTTTCAAAGCATTGTAAATCCGGGGCATTTTGCCGCCAGGAAACTCAACATCGACAACAGGTCCGATGATTTGAGTAATAACGCCGGTGTTTGTTTTTTCTGTGGTGGCTACCATGCTTGCGTCTATTATATTCTGGGATAACGAGCGTGCTTCTGATTTCATAAAGCACTCAGGTGACAAAGGGCTTGCTATTTCTAGAAGCCCACACTATGCTCCATCGAGTCAGTGTGTGGAGTTGTCACAGCTTAAGAGCTTAACAATACCGCTCTCTAGATTACCACTTATGGGTATCGCAAACCCAGTAGCCCGTGAGGAATTAGCTAATCGCATTCAGTGTTCTTGTAAGTGAGCTTTCTGTTTGCGTCTAATCATTGTCCGAATCCCTAAGGTTGCCACTCCCAGCAATCCGAGTAAGCCGGATGGTTCTGGCACGCTCTGGGGTTCTGGGTCATCTGGGGGAAATAATGTTCCAGGATCAGTTACAGGATCAGTTCCAGGGCCGTCTGAGGGGGATTGGGGTTCATCAGAGGGATCGTCATTCGGTTCAGGTTGAGGATCTAGCTGTGGTGGTTTTGTTCCGAGAGACTTGCCTTTGATTAGTACAGCAGCGTCTAATATACCATCACCCCAATCAGCAACATTAACCCTTATCGTATTTCTGCCATTTTTAATCAGCTGACCCTCAAAGGTCAAATTTTTGGTATACCCATCCAGCTTCGTATTCACACCAGACCCTACAGGATTATAAATAAAGTCAGAATGATACGAGGTTGGGTCATTGGGATCAGGAACTAAATTGTTGATCGTAACGGGTTGATTATCGCTTAACAGCGCCAAGGACTCTCCATTCAGAGACATGTTAAAAGAGTCGTTGAACTGCGTCCCCCCAAATTCGACAAATTCTTCCGAGCCAAAGACGTATTCAAAGAATACCTTATCTACTGTGCTATCAGCATCAAAGCTCAATTCAAGTGTAATGGAGTCTCCTTCAAATCCGGCAAAGCCTGTCTCGCCCTCAGGTCCTTGGGGATAAAAATCCGTGCTTAAGTCCGCCTGAGGATCTTGAAAGTTAGGAACTCTTCCTCCATCTTTCGTGTTTAGTCCGGGTAAGTCTGCGACTCTACCCGTACTTAAAACGATGCCCTCACCCAGACCAAAGGGATCGTCAGTGAAAGTACCAAAGGTTTCATTGTTGATGTTTCCCAGATCATCGTAAACTGTTAAACCAAACTTACTCAGTCCAGTTGTATCCCCTAACAACACATCAAGTAAATCTTGAGCATTGCCACCGGGCGTAATTGTAAATGCCATCGCTGGCAGTCCCCACAAGCTCAGAAGAGCCGTTGTTGCAATAGTGGTCGTTGTCGTCTTGATTGGTAGAAGCCCCATTGTTTTTCCCTCCTTCAAGGATAAATGGTTGCACAGTCGTCTGGTTGATTTCAAGCTCTATGGCTTGTCTTCACAGAAATAATACACTAATGTAAAGTTATGTTAAAGCTCTAAAGATTAGAGAGTTTTCTTGTTATCCTCCATTTTACTATCTAAACAAAATAATTGATGGATCGCCTCTAACGTTGAGCAGAAACCCATGGGGATCAGAAACCAACAGAAATCGTAATAGATTAGTATTTGCAGCCACCTTGTATGAGGATGATTTGTGGAGGACGGTGGTTCAGATTAAAACTGTATGCTAAAAAGACGTGATTTAGCACATTGATTTCCAATCACAATATTTTACGCTAAGTAGGGTCTGCTGAATAAGTCGGAGAAAGACAACTGATGGATTAAGTAGTTATATAAGACGACAGTAATTATAAGCGTTTATTGTTAACAATCCGGCTAATGATAAGCTTTAATAATAAAGTGACTCCGAAAAAGACCTGATTGTTTTTGAAACATAAAAAAAGACAAAAAACCTACCTAAGCAGGGCAGACAGATTCATGACGAGGAAAGTAATAGCAATGGCTGTTTCTGAAGTATGAGGCAGTTTAGCCATGACGCGACTTAAACTGTATCTACGTTTTGAGATACCAAATTTCCCTTCAATATTATTGCGAATTCTCTCGTCTTCTTGGGCTTGTTTGCTGGAGGAGAATCACACCTTCCTCTGGAGAAATGTCTTCACCAGCTAAGGCGCGGTTCAGAATGGCGTCAACGGAGTTGGTAATCACGGAATATCTGGAAAAGATAGGGAAACACTCCTCTTGATACTACTATGCCCTTGAGTATCGAGCTAGTAATCATTGACACTCCCCCGGCTGAAGGCGCAGAGGCTTACACCTCAATGGGCGGGTAAGGCAGCCAAAAAGGAGACAGGGTGTAGGGTGTGGGGTATGGGGTGTGGGGTGTGGGGTGTGGGTAAATTCAGGAGGATCAAGGGGCGGGTTTAGGAACTGTAGGGGCGGGTTTAGGAACTAAAGTCAGCTATTGCTGAAATCAATGAACAACAAAACCCGCCCTATCTCACCAATAACATATCAACAAAATCTGCCCTTATTTATAAGTTGTAAATTGCCAATTATTTAACCTCTCCCCTATCTTTAACTAACACATTTATCTGGTCTGAGTTAGCTGACCAAGCACTGACATAAGTGCTACTCTGAACCACCATTTCTTTAACGGGTTCCTCTTTACTACTTCTAACCGCAATAATGGCACAGGGATTTAAATCATTGTGGGGATATATCTTCGATTTGACATTCGAGCGATTATCCGGATGTAAAATATGCTCAACCCGAATAGTTTGAGAAGTATTTTCGGGTCTTCCGTACTTAGTGTGCTAAACTGTTAACATACTGTACCTAAAATCCAGAGTAGTAATTGTGAAAAGAGAAATGACAAAGCTCCTCAACTTACCAGGAGTCATGGTTGAAAAAATCCAAGAGACAGAAGGAACATT
>NZ_JAVKEA010000067.1:0-8437 GCF_040221695.1 Coleofasciculus sp. E2-BRE-01
ATCAGGAAATTTTATCATCTTTGTAGCTCTTTTAAAATAGTTAAGTGGCTATTTAAGTTTTTTGCTGATGGTCAAATATTCGATTTTCCAAAAACTTTTCAGTATGGAATTTTGCCACAATCTATTTAGGATTGCTATATATTGGTGACTATCTGCGAACAATCCCAGATTATCAAGATGTTGATCCGGTTGGTTTACAAGTACAGAGTCAAGGGATTTTAAAAGCCATTGAATGTCACCATGGAGTATTGGTAGAGCGATCGCGGCGAGTTTATTCCTTTGCGAATTGGAGTCTTCAGCAATACCTCTCCGCTAGAGAGTTTACCACGAAAACGAATCAGAACCCTGACGCGATCGCGGAATTAGTCACCCACTTGACCGAACAATCTTGGCGAGAGGTATTTTTATTTACTGTCACCCTATTGCGTCACCCTGAACAATTAATCCAAGCGATGAAACAAGGGGTGGATCAGTTATTGATACCGGATCAGCGGTTAGGGCAATTCGTGAACTGGATAGACCATCAATCGAAATCTAGCCCATTATCCCACAAGTCAGTCGCTGTGCGTGCCTTTGATTTTGCCCTGGCTTTAATTTTAGATCAAGGCTTAACCCAGACACTCAATTCCTCTCGGCTTGAGCAACCGTTGGAACCGCCACCGTTGCAGCAATTACCCTCCTGCTTGTCCTTACCCCAAAAATTGGACGCCAAATTTACAGTACCGGAAGCCTTAGCGTTTAAGGTGGAGGATTATTTACCCCCAACGTCTTTACCGCCGCCGTTATACCGAGCGTTAATCCTCAACGCTATTTTAGAGTATAGTCTCGCATTTAACCTAGCGGTTAACCCTGAGCATCTGGGTACATTAGCGCGATCGCTAACAACTTTACTCGATCCGGTGTTTCAGTTTCAATCGAATGGGGAGAGGTTGAACTCGTGGTGGTTTAATCATCGTCACTCTTGGATCAGACGAGTTGGCTTTTTGATGGGACAACATGACCAAGGGGAACATGATTGGCAGTTTAGCAGAAACCAGACGCGATCGCTGTGGGATTATTATGATGCGAATCAATTAGTGGTGGATTGTTTAAGGAGCAGTGATGAGGTAAATATTGAGGTGCAGCAACAAATGGAGGACGAGTTATTTTTGTATCGGGAATAAGTCATTCGTCATTTGTCATTCGTCATTTGTCCTTGGCTTCCCCTTCTTCCCCAGCTTCTCCTCACCCCAACTATTTATTCAGGGTTATTAAAGTCAATTGTAGGGTGCGTTAGCGTAGCGTAACGCACCGATTTTCTGATTTTTAAAGTTGTTCTATAAATTTATAGCAACCGCCATGGCTGTTAGGACACATCATTTATGTAGAGACGTTGCATGCAACGTCTCTACAATGGTGCCGAAAGTCCTAATCGATGTGTCTACTGCTATAACAAAGGAATGCTTCCAGTGCTGCTTTATCCGAAGCACCTTCTACATAAATAATCACCCTCATGGTAACCGTTCCAATTCATCACTTCGGTGCAGTTGCTCAATTTCTTCCCCGCCAAAATCCTCTAACATCTCTCTTAAAACCTGCGACTGACCGGGTTTAATAAACTTAGCTTCTCCATTTTCTTTGCGGAGAACCGCAATCTTCGCAATATCAAACTGGGTCAAAAAGTACGAGGAGTGAGTTGCCAAAATAATCTGAGTGCGTTCAGACGCTTTTTCAAATAAGCCAGCTAAAAGGGGTAAAGTTCGAGGATGAACCCCTTGATCCGGTTCATCAATACAAATTAAAGTGGGAGGATGAGGGTGTAAACACAGACATATCCAACAAATCAGACGCAGAATTCCATCAGATAAATCGGCAAGACTTAAATCGTGGTCAACGCCACCTTCTTGCCAAAAGGCAATTACTTCTCCCGGTCCCCCTCGTGCTTTTACAGTTAATCCTTTAAATCCAGGAACGACAAAATGCAAATGGTGTTGGAGTTCATCGAAGAGTGAGGGGTACTCAGTCAAAAAATAATGCAAGACTGAACTAAGATTTCCTCCATCTTCTCGCAGGATAGGGTCTTGCTCAATCGGTACAGATTTGCGGATTTTCTCATTCGCGATATTGAATGAACTGTAAAATCTCCAACTCCGAATATATTCGCTGAGTTGAAAGAGAATCACCATAGCTGGATTCGTCATGCTGCTGAGTGCAAGTTGATTCTGTCATTTGTCATTGGTCATTGGTCATTGGTCATTTGTCATTTGTCTAAAATTGTGGGATAGATTTGACGGTGAAATTGGGCGCACGTCGGTGCGCCCCTACAATGCTAATCCACCAATTAAGGTGTGCCACGCCACTACCGACTTATCTAACACCTAACAATTGCGCCACAATGGGCAAAACCGCATTCGCGCGATCGCAATCTATTTCCTCCTCCCCTATCCCCGGTGTCTCAACCGAGGTTCCCCGTTTAACTCGTTCACCGATTTGGCGGCGTTCAGCCGTAGAAAATGTGGCAAAGGTGCGGCGTAATAAGGGTAATATCTCGGTGAAGGTTTCTCCTGAAAGCTGAGTAACCCAATCATCAATTATCTGCCACAAGGTATAGTCATGCACGAGTAACAATCCACTCCCCTGCAAAAACCCTTCTATCCAAGCCGCCGCTTGCGGAGGTTCGCTGGCGTGAGATAGAGCAAATTCTAACCGACGGGAGGCGTCATTTCCCTTAAATACCCCAGCATCCAATAATAATCGACAACTTCGACCCGCGAGTAACCCATGCAGGTTGGCTTGATCTGCCAGTTGCCATAACACCTGTTGCCAGGATTGTTTATAGTCAGGATTATTTAACAGGGAAATCGCGTAATTCATTTGTTGGATACGCTGATCGATATGTCGCGCCGCTTCATCATCCAGAGAGGCACAAGCTAAGGGTAAACCCAGACAAATCCGAGTTACCAACCCATCCACCACTGAGGTGATCATGCGGGTATCGGTTTGGCGCACATTTCCGTAGCGTAATACCTGCGCTAATGGGGGTAAAGCCTCCATTAATTGGGCGACATCTCGATTCAGGGTGGCTTCAGTTTGCAGGCGATGCATCACTTCGGGTAACGCATCAGGTAAGTTTGCCAATAAAACAGTTTCGACTAACTGAGTCAGACTGGGTAGCGCTTGCGCCTGTTGTGCCTGATTCCGGGCATAAGCTGTCGCTGCTGCATCAATCGTATTCCCCCAAATCCCGGCTTCAATTAGTTTCACCGCAAATTCTGGATGCCATTGCAGCCGCCATCCTTCTTTAAAGGTTCCTTTCCCCCTTGTCGATTGTCGTATCCCCCAAGCAATACCGAGTAAATTGAGACGATGGAGAAGATGCGATCGCGCTAAGTCATTTGTTTTGCGTAAATCTAGTTCATACTGTTTCTCGGTGGGATTAGCCCGGAGGCGTAAGCGTTTCTGCTGCTGCTGTAAATCTCGTTGTAAGGGAACCATGGGCGTATCATCGGGAACCTCTCCCAATCGTTCACCCACAATCAGTTGATCCTGAATTAAACCCATCGGTAGATCAGAGCCAAAGCATAGAACGGTTTGCGTCGCTTCATTTAACTCCAGCAAACCCGGTAACGCGCGATCGCGCAATGCTGCCAAAGATTCCGCTAACCGTACCGCTTCAATAATATGGGCAGATGAGGCATCTAAATCTTCCTGACGCAACAACCGCGCCACCTTAATTAACCACCGAATCGCGATCGTTGATTGTTGATTGTTGAGTTTTGATATGTGTCCTGACGTATCTGTAGGGGCGGGTTTAGGGACTTTCTTGTCGCGATTGATAGTAACGTTGGTACAAAACCCGCCCTGACTCAGACTTGAATCAACTCCCCCATCTCCCCTATCTCCCCCATCTCCCCCATCTCCCCCATCTCCCCCATCTCCCCCATCTCCCCCATCTCCCCCATCCTGATAACAATCCCACAAATGACCATACCAACCCGGCGATTCAATCCCCGCCCCATAGCCACTCTTCAATGCCAGTCGTCCATACGTCCAAGGTATCCAAGTGGCTTCAACTTTCGTTTTCGCCAATCCTTTCAGCAACGCATTATCCGCTTTCGCCGCAGGCATATCCACCAAAGCAGGAGCGTGCCATGCACCACAGACAACAGCAATGCGTTGAAATCCTTCTTTTTGCGCCGCCCGAATCAGTTTCCGCATATAGGCTTCCCGTTGCGCTTCCCTCGGATCATCTCTGGGGGGTACATCCTGACGCAGAGCCGTCATTGCTTCTAAAATCGCCTCAAATACATCCGTACTCTCCTGGCGATGTTCAACTAACTGTTCCCACCAGCGTTCCCCATCACTATACCCAGCAATTCTTGCTAAATAACCCAACGGATCATAGTAAATCTCATCCTCTTCCCCTGCTTCCCCTGCTTCCCCTGCTCCCTCTGCTTCCCCTGCTTCCCCAGCTCCCTCTGCTCCCCCAGCTTCCCCAGCTTCCCCAGCTTCCCCAGCTTCCCCATCTCCCTCTGCCAACTGATGCACCAAGGGTAAGTCCACAAACCGCACCGGAATCCCTTGAGTTAAGGCATAATTAATCCCTTGCCATTCTGGGGAAAAAATAGCAAAGGGATAATACACTGCTTTCTGGGGTTGGTCGGGTCGGTAAACTAATAACGCTACAGGCGGTTGCATCTGGGAATGAGTCACGAAAGGCAGCATCCCATCCCCATCCGGGGGACCTTCTACTAAAAGGATATCCGGCTTGAGATTATGCAGAGAATGATAGAGCGATCGCGCACATCCGGGTCCATGATGACGTATGCCAAAGATATGGATGCTCATGTTTTCGTCTGACTCCCCTGCATATAGCGTTTTTTTTTGTCAAATCAGCAACCGATAGCGTTGCCAAAATTGTGTCGTTGAGATCGGCGTGTAGTATTTGTAGTGCTTGATCCTTAAAACTGCCAGATTGTTGGCGTAATCAGCTATTGGAGGATTTTTTGACTCAATTTATTGATAAAAGCGAATAAAAACCCAACGTCTCATGTTTAATTTATCTTCACAAATCATACTACAGTCCCGGCACAACGGCAATATCAGGGTTTCCAGTTGTTTTTTGGGTGTTCACATTCCTTAACAGAAAACGTATCATTTGCTTTACTTGACAGATTTAAAAGGCTAACCGACAGACTATAAAGTTTTACTTATACTGATGTTCGCTAAAAACAGACAAGAAATAGGGGTATTGATAGAAGGCTGATTTCGCGGTAAGGGATCTGCGTAAAAATAGAGTACCAGTGAGGCAAGCTGAATTCATTAACTCAGCCAAGCTTCCTTGGTACATTATTAAGTCGCAAGTCCCCAATTCGCGGGAATGGCATTAGTCCCCGCCTTGTACTGCGTGTTTTGAGCCAGATAACCAATCTCTGGGAGATACTTTTGCCAGTCAGACCAAAAGGACTGAAAATTGAGTTTCTCTGCCAAGGTTTGACACAGGTCGAGAATTGCCGAAAGACTTTTTGTTGGTGAGTCTGGTCTTCCACCAGTTCAATGGTGGGATAGAGTCCCATAAACCGGAAGCTAGGATTGAGCAAACTGGGTAGGGACGCGCTTAGGGATTTCCCGTCTCCGGTGGCGGATTTGTTGAAAATGATGTCCGCTTTGCCTTGAGTCACTTGACTATAAGTCTGGACTTGGTGAGACGAGAGGGGACAAGTGGAACCGGGAGGAGGTCTGAGGTTAGGCGCTGAGACATGAACCTGGCAAACGCGATCGCATCCCAGTGGACAATTCCCCACCCCAGGATTAAGCTGAGAGTACAAGGGGCGTAGATGAATTTTCATTCTTAATCGTTTTGTTCGATATTCCCAACTTAATACCCCCTTCTCCAAAGTCGTAGTCAAATTTTGATAACATCTCAGATTGTTTTGCAGACAGAATTCTGTGGGGTGTTGGATGTCGCGATCGTTCTACCTAATCTACTCGCTAACCTCGACAATCAGAGACACTCATTCTATGATGTGAATAAGCGGATTTTTGACGGGACGAAGCGGGGGCGAAAAACCCGGTTTGCCGTCAAAACGCTAGGAACCTTGAAAATTAAAGATTTCAGCCGTTTTTGCGAAAGGGCAAAAAAAGCAAAAAGTCCATTTCAGCCCCTGGATTTCGTCAGCCGTCAAAATTGGCTCTGGAAATCCCGGCTAGAAAGGGTTTCAGAGGGCGGGGTTTCCTTATAATGAATCCCGGCAACGGGATTGAAACTTTAATTAAAATGCGCTCCAGCTTGGGGAGACAGGTTTCCTTATAATGAATCCCGGCAACGGGATTGAAACCTTACTCTACCAGGTGATCCAATATTCAATATTATTGTTTCCTTATAATGAATCCCGGCAACGGGATTGAAACGAATAGTGCGATCGCCCGATAGTCGGCGAACATGCTCCCGTTTCCTTATAATGAATCCCGGCAACGGGATTGAAACTATCCCTGATGGAATTCAAGCCAACCTTAGACGGGTCAGGAGTTTCCTTATAATGAATCCCGGCAACGGGATTGAAACAATGATTACCTGAATCATCCAGTAAATTACTACGTTTCCTTATAATGAATCCCGGCAACGGGATTGAAACAGGGGGCATTTCCCCAGCTCCCGCGATCGCACTTTAGACTAATCAGATCCAGCTCAAGAGCGATCGCACTCCTGGCGATAAAAACGATTCATACCAAATCCGGGTTAGCTACCCCCGTTATAATCTAGTCCGCGCAGGCGGACTTTGTTTGTGTAGCAGCGATTTCAATCGCCTCCTCTTGCTTGTCAAGTTCTGATAACTGAAACCATTCTTTCCCCCAGAAAGGTTTAAATTTTCCAATCAGACTCCAATCTCAACAAAACGTCATAATTGCTCGTTTTTTACCTCGTCTTGGGAAAAAGCTACGAATTTTCAGGGGTTACAGCGATTGTGAGAAGATAGTGCGATTTTCGGGTATACTCTCTATGGTGGTTTTCTTGTCAGTAAAAATAATCTCGACACAGCTAGACCCATTAAATTTTCGTAAAACTTTGTATAAGTGCCGATTTTCCTCTCACTGCCAATGTCCCCTTGGACGCATGTATTTTGTTAAACTTATGTTAAAAATCATAACTAAGTATTGACAAACACACAGATAACACAGAGGGAATAGCGCAGAGAGAATACTGAATAGTGAAGCACACAGATTGACACAGAGAACGAAATAATTTCCCCAACAATTCTTACTCTTTTCATCCTTTGCCAGTGAGAACTAACGCCTCTGTCTGTGAAATCCGTGTGACTAACCTCTAATGACCCCGGTTAAGCTGTTCGGCATTTAAACCTTAAACCTTAATTCAATAATGGCGAAACCCTTGCCGTAGTGCGAGCATCTTGCTCGCTACCCATTCCCAATTTAAATGCATGACAGCTTATACCAAGTTGCAGTCTAATGTAGGGTAAAGGTGCGTTACGCTTCGCTAACACACCCTACAGATAGAGGCTTTGCGTAAGTCCTAGTAAAACTTTCTTTTTCCCCCAATCTCCCCTGAACCCCCTCACCTCATCTCCTCTATCTGCTATCTTTGAACACAACTTGGTATTAGGGGCGCGATCGCTCTGTTCCTCTCGCCTATGTCTTCCCCATACAACCAAATCGCCTTTGCCCTGGAAATCCTCAAACTCCTAGCCGAACAACCGATAAAGCGTCAGGATTTAGGAGATATCCTCTCAGAATTTCTCGAACAGCACGGCAAACCACCCGGAGATGTCCTGCAAAAACTCACCCGCACCATCAGCCAACTAAGAGACTGTGGCTTTGACATCAAAAGCGCTCCCCATCATCCCTACGAACTGGTGGACTCGAACTTTCCCCTGATCCTCTCCCCCGAACAACGCCAAGCCTTAGCAATGGCAGCCTACTTCTTAGACAGTATGGGATTTTCCGCTCAAGCCAGCCAAATTATCCGCATTGGCAAACTGACTCAAGCGGAGCAACCAGATAATGTCAAAGTAGACTTTAGTCCTCCTGTTAATTACAGTGAGAACAACCTTAACCTGATCATTCACCAACTTCAGGAGCGATTTAAACAACAATGCCGCTACACCATCCGCTATCGCAAGCGTCCAGGAAATGAGCGAACCTGGGACTTAGACCGCTCAGAATTGCGGCTGCATGATGGTACTCTATACTTATTTGCTTTCGCACCCGATGCAGCTTCACGCCACATCAGCAAACGACCCAATGCTGAACAAAACTACCTTTTTCGCGTAGACAAAATTGTCAGTGTCGGTGCTGCTTCTAATCCCGCATTTCTCACGAAAGGCGCGATTGCGAATAGCAGAAACCTTACCAGACAAGGATTTAAGCCCATTTATTCACCCCTAGTTGCACAGAACAGTGTGTTGCGCCTTCAAGCCTCTGAATAATCATTTTTCTCAAC